>JAEZCB010000059.1 GCA_023412755.1 Bacteroidota bacterium | reverse complement strand
AGGCAAGACCATCCAGCGTGGCCACCCGGCAGCGCTGATCATTCGATCGTTCATACAGTTGATCGGCCTCTTTGAAGTTGGCGGAGGCTCCCGCATGATCGCCCTGGTCCACCATGCTGAAGGCCATGCCCGTAAGGCACCTGGCAAGCATGTGCGGATCGTTCAAAGCCCTCGCTTTTTCTATGGCCTCCTCGTGCGTGATCTGGGCCATGTGCAACTCGCCGAGGTTCAGATGTGCCCAGGCTTTGGCTGCCAGCAGATCGGCGATGCACCGCTCATCACGTAGTTGTTCTTTCCCAAGCTCCACCAGGGGTTCTATCTCCATGGGCGCACTGCGCTCGGCGATGGCCCAGGCATATGTACTCATTGCTTTTGCCCGTGCCAGCGTGTCCAGGTCCAGGCGCTCCAAGAGTTCGCCAGCACAACGTTCCGCTGCCGCATGGTCCCGCTGGTGCAGGAGGATCTCAGCGCAGGAGCATACCGCATGGTGCAGCGCCATCAAGGGATGTTGCGTACGATCCCTGTACAGGCTGTCCATTCGACCCGCCGTACGCGATGATGCATCATGCAGGAGCGCCTCAGCTATGGCCATACGGCCTTCGGGCCAGGGAGTACCATCCTCCTGATACTTGTATCGATCCACGTTGGCCCACAGATCATCTGGCGCCGCATGTATCAAGCTCCTCGCTTTTTCAAGCAATGCGGCCCTGGTATCGGGCGTTGCGGGTACCTGATCATGCTCCGCACAGGAATGGAATAAGCATGCGATGAGCAATGGAAGCAAAGGCACCCATGAGGCTCTGTTTCCCGGCGAATGCTCCATGGTGGATGGATGTATGATCAAAGATGATCATTATCCATCCATATCCATGGTCCCTAGTCAGGCACCATGGTCAGGGAGCGTATTCATTCCGTATCCAGCAGATCCAAGCTAATGGAATTGATGCAATAACGTAGCCCTGTAGGCGGCGGGCCATCATTGAAGACATGGCCAAGGTGCGCACTGCAACGGCCGCAGGTGACCTCTATGCGCTGCATGCCGAAACTATGATCTTCATGGTATTTCAATGCTTCTTTTCGTTGCGGCTCAAAGAAGCTCGGCCATCCGCAGCTGCTGGAGAATTTGGCATCGGAGCGGAACAACACATTGCCACAAACAGCACATGCGTACGTGCCAATACCATCATGATCCCAATACTTTCCAGTGAAGGCGCGCTCGGTACCTTTTTCGAATGCGATGTGGTAAAGCTCATCCGGGAGTATGCGCTTCCATTCCTCTTTCGGCACTTCCAAGGCTGTGGTGTCCGAATGGGAATGATAGGGATGTTTGGTCCGTTGGTTCTGTTCCATGGATGTATCCTGGGATATATCGGGTTGGCCGCTGGTGTCATTGCATGCCAGCAATAACAAGGCAAGCAGGATGTGAATGTAGTGGTCCATCAGCAGGGGCGCGCCCGGGAGGGGTTATCAACAGGTATCACTTTCATGGAACGTGGAAAAAGCGGGGGTCGTGTATGCCAAAGGTTGATAACATGACAGCCATGGAACAGGTTCGATAAAGAGCCGCTCCTACATTCGATCCTCCAACCCAACGCCATGGAGACCAGACCACCCATCGAAGCCACATCCCCCACAGCGGCCAATAGCGATGAACGCACACTCGCCATCCTGGCGCACATACTCACCCTGGTGGCCGGTTTCATAGCACCATTGGTGATCTGGCTGGTGAAGAAGGACGAGTCGCCGTTCGTGTCCGAAAGCGCGAAAGAGTCATTGAATTTTCAGATCACCATCTTCATCGCTCTCATGGTATGCGGGGTGCTCACCCTGGTGGTCATCGGACTTTTTTTGTTCCCGGTGGTTGGCATCACGGCTTTTGTGCTGGTGATCATGGCCACGATCCGCTCCAGCGAAGGCAGGGTCTACAGGTATCCATTCAACCTGCGCTTGATCAAGTAGATCGTTGGATCGGGGGAGGGATCTTCCCGATCTTCCCCATTCCACATTCAACCGCCTGGAGTTGATCCAGCGTTGGCAACTTTTTCTGTTCCCGCCATCAGCCTGGCGCCGTGCCTGTGGATGAACAGGTGTGGATAACACATTTTAGCCTAACTGGCACGCCAATGCTCCGGGCACACCACCTGCAGCGTGCCCCGGACCGATCGTTGAAAAGATCCTTCCCCATAGGGGAAGTATATATGGAAGCATGGTGCGGTATGTTGAGCTGCCGACACGGCTGTTTCTTTGTGCCCTCATTGATCGTTCAAGACGTATGACAAAGAAGGGTGCAGGAACAGACCTGGTGATCGTGGAGTCTCCGGCAAAGGCCAAGACCATTGAGAAATACCTTGGAGATGGATTCACCGTGCTCAGCAGCTATGGCCATGTGCGTGACCTTCCTGAACGGGACCTGAGCGTGGATGTCGACAATGATTTCCAACCCACGTACATCATTCCAGATGATAAGAAGGACCGGCTGAAGCAACTTCAGAAAGAGGCGGACAAAGCAGGAACCGTATGGCTCGCGACCGATGAAGACCGCGAAGGAGAAGCGATCAGCTGGCATTTGAAGGAGGCTCTGGGCCTGCCGGATGCCAAGGTGAGGCGCATCACCTTCAACGAGATCACAAAGTCCGCCATTCTTGAAGCGATCCAAAATCCACGTGCCATAGACATCCATCTGGTGGATGCGCAACAGGCCCGCCGCGTATTGGACCGGTTGGTGGGTTATGAATTGAGCCCCATCCTTTGGCGCAAAGTGAAACCCAGTCTCAGTGCCGGCCGGGTGCAAAGTGTGGCAGTGCGCCTGATCGTTGAGCGGGAGCGGGAGATACTGGATTTTAATGGGAAGAGCGCTTTCCGCATAACCGCCGAACTGCGCACTCCCGCCGGAGCCCTCGTAAAAGCCGAACTCCCTCTTCGCTTCCCAACCGAGGCTGGGGCCATGGACTTCCTGAAGGGTTGCGTGGGGGCTGGCTTCACAGTGGATAGTGTGGAGAAGAAACCGGGCAAACGCACGCCAGCGGCGCCATTCACCACCAGCACACTCCAGCAGGAAGCATCGCGCAAATTGGGCATGGGTGTGGATCGCACCATGCGGATCGCTCAGGGATTGTATGAGCAGGGGCACATCACCTACATGCGTACGGATTCAGTGAATCTGAGCGAGCAGGCCATCAATTGGGCCAAAGGAGTGATCACGGACCAGTATGGGGATCGTTACAGCAAACCCCGGCGCTATGCATCCAAGACCAAAGGGGCCCAGGAGGCGCACGAAGCCATCCGCCCTACGGACATGCGTGTGCGGAACGCTGGACAGGACCGTGATGCGGAAAGATTGTACGACCTGATCTGGAAGCGTACACTGGCCAGCCAGATGGCGGATGCTGAACTGGAGAAGACCACGGTCACCATCGGCATCAGTACCCGGCCGGATGACAGATTGCGGGCCAGTGGTGAAGTGATCGTTTTCGATGGCTTCCTCAAGGTGTATATGGAAGGCCGGGATGAAGAGGAAGGCGAGGAGCAGGAGGGATTGTTGCCAGAGATGAAGCAGGGCGAGCGGTTGCAGTTGGAAGAGATGACCGCCACCCAACGCTTCGACAGGCCAGCCCCCAGATACACCGAGGCCAGTCTGGTGAAGAAACTGGAGGAACTCGGCATCGGGCGGCCCTCCACTTATGCGCCCACGATCAGCACCATCCAGAAAAGAGGCTATGTGGTGAAAGAGGATCGGGATGGCGTGAAAAGGCCATACAGGATCCTTTCACTCAAGAACGACGACATCCAGGATACGACCGCCACGGAAACGGTAGGAGCGGAGAAGCAGAAACTTTTCCCCACCGATATCGGCATGGTGGTGAATGATTTTCTGGTGGAACACTTCCCCTCCATCGTGGACCTGAATTTCACCGCGAAGGTGGAGGAGGAGTTCGATGTGATCGCTGAAGGCAGGGAGGATTGGCGTGAAATGCTACGCCGCTTCTACAGACCTTTCCATGAGACCATCGGCACGGTGAAGGACACGGCCGAGAAGGCCACCGGCGCCCGCGCACTGGGCGCCGATCCGGCCAGCGGAAAAACAGTGTATGCGCGTATCGGCCGTTTCGGCCCCATGATCCAGATCGGTGAGGCGGAAGATGAGGAGAAACCCAAGTTCGCCAGCCTGCGCAAGGATCAGAGCATTCAGACGATCGGTCTCCAGGACGCATTGGATCTTTTCAAATTGCCACGTACCCTGGGCGAGCATGCCGGTGAGATCTGCTCCGTGGGCATTGGTAGGTTCGGGCCCTATGTAAGGCTTGGCAGCACCTACGCGAGCCTCACACCGGAAGATGATCCACTTTCCATAGACCTGCGCCGGGCCGTGGAACTCATTGACCAGAAGAAGCTCGCCAATGCGACACGGGATGTCGGAGAGTACAAGGGTGAAACCCTCACCATAGGTAGAGGCCGCTTTGGGCCTTTTGTGAAGTACGGCAAGGTATACGCCAACATTCCACGTGGAGAGGATCCAACCAGCGTCACACACGAGCGTGCCATCGAGCTGGTGGAGGCCAAGCTGGCCGGTGTGCGCCAGAATGTGATCAAGGAATTCGAAGGCACGGAGGTGCAGGTGTTGAATGGACGCTATGGTCCATACATCACCGATGGGAGTAAAATAGCCAATGTGCCAAAGGACAAGAGGCCGGAGGACATCACGCTGGACGAAAGCCAGGCACTTTTGGCAGCCGCACCAGAACGGAAGAAGAAAGGAGGGCGGGCCACGAAGAGTGCCTCCAGGAAGGCCGCTCCAAAAAAGGCCGCCGCCAGGAAGGCCGCCAAGCGAGCACCCCGTAAGAAGTGAGCTGATCCACCGGACTTCAACACCCGGCTGTGAGCAGTTCCCATCCATGGGCCTCAGCGAGGTTGGTCCATCGCCCGAACTTCGCCGGTAACGTGGGTGGCGGTAATGCCATCCATGCTGCACATGGACATCGGCATATACTTCCAACCCTCTGAAGCATTTGGCAAATACCGTTCGGATCGGCCCGCCAACAGCATTGGCGATAGCATCCGCTGCAATACAAGTAAGGGTCTGCCAGACCTTGAGGGAGTGCATGTGGCGCTGATCGGGCTGCCGGATGATCCGGGCAATGCGCGGCCACGGACATGCATTCATGCGCCCGATGCCATTCGTGAACATTTGTACGACCTGTACCTGCCGGCTGGCGAAATACAGACCGCCGATCTTGGGGATATCGTACCCGGCGCCTCCGCTTCTGATACACAACATGCCGTGGCGGAGACGCTGGCCCACCTCATGCGTTCCAACGTGGTGCCCATAATCCTGGGTGGAGGGCAGGCGCACACCTTCACGCAATACCTGGCCTACGAAATGTTGGAGCGCACAGCGAATCTGGTGTGCATCGATGCGCGCTTCGATCTGGGTGAACCTGGTCAAGGTCTTTCGGAATCCAGTTACCTCAGCCATATCGTGCTCAGGCAGCCCAACTACCTCTTCAATTACAGCAACCTCGGCTATCAGACCTACCTGGTGGACCAGCCGGGCATCGAACTGATGGATAAGCTGTATTTCGATGCGCACAGGTTGGGCGAGTTGCGTGCGGAGATCGCCGATGCGGAACCCGTGTTGCGCAACGGGGACAGTCTGAGTGTGGACATGACCGCGGTGCGCCGTTCGGATGCGCCAGGTAGCACAAGGCCGGGACCCAACGGATTCCATGGCGAAGAGATCTGCCAGCTTATGCGCTATGCAGGCATCAGTGAAAAGATCAGTTCATTGGGGATCTATGAACTGGATCCAGGCCGTGATCAGGATGGTGTTACCGCACAACTGGCAGCACAGATGATCTGGTGCTTCCTGGATGGTTTCCGCAGCCGCACCAATGATCTGCCGTGGCTGGACCGGAAACGATTCACACGATTCCGAATCCCCATCCGTGGCCACGATCAGGAGCTGGTGTTCTACAAGAGCAACGTGAGTGACCGTTGGTGGATGGACATTCCCTACCGGGCGGAACAGGAAGCCAGATTCGAAAGGCATCATCTGGTGCCATGTTCATATTCGGATTACCGCATGGCTTGCAGGGAGGAAGTGCCCGATCGCTGGTGGCGCACCTTCCAGAAGTTGGCCTGAGGTCCATACTGGTGCTGATAGCTATAGAAGGTAGGGCTGGTATTTGCACCAAAGGACTTTTCTTATATTGGCGCCGGGATCCTCATCGATCCCCCGGATGGTCCACGCTCCGGATCGCGCTATAAACCTTAGGAAACTCGCATGAGGGGGATCATTACTATCGCGTTGATGGCCGCATTCACTGGCGCCTCCATGGCCCAGCAGGATCCGCAATTCTCGCAATACATGTTCGATCGGTTATCCATCAATCCGGCCGTCGCGGGCACTACTGGCCAATTATGTGCCACAGCGCTCCTGCGCCAGCAGTGGACCGGGTTCGACGGGGCACCACGGACAGGTTTGCTCAATGCCCACATGCCCGTGGCCAAGATCAACAGTGGCATCGGCCTTTCGGTATATCTGGATGAACTGGGCATGCAGAAGAGCACGTTCGCTCGCCTGCATTACTCTTATCATTTCCGCTTCGGCACCAGCACCCTGGGCATCGGACTTTATGCCGGTCTGGGCAGCCATACGTTGGGGCGCGAATGGCTGGCACGCGATCCGGTGGATCTGGATGTGGCCATTCCCGGTGCCGGCGCCAGCCAGGGCGGTTTCGATATGGGCTTTGGCTTTTACTATTCCAGCCCTACGTTCTGGGCAGGCCTCAGCAGCACCCACCTTACCGAGGCGGTCCTGGATGATGTGAACATCCGCATGCGTCGGCATTATTATGCCCAGGCCGGTTATGATTGGGCCCTTGGCGGTGATAAGAACAAGGTGCTTCAGCCTTCCACTCTATTCAAAACGGACGGCACCACCATGCAGGTGGATCTCAATGCCACCTTCCTGTATAATAACATGGTGTGGCTGGGCGTTTCGTACCGTACCGAGGACGCCATCGTGCCTATGATCGGCTACCAACACCAGTTCATGGATGGGCGCTCGATGTTACGTCTCGGATACAGTTATGATCTCACCACATCGGAGTTGCGCAACTACAGCAGCGGAAGCCATGAGGTGATGCTCAATTACTGTGTGACCTTGGAAAAGAAACCGCAGGAACAGTTCTACCGGAACATCAGGTTCCTATAACCAGTCCGAAACCAAACAACCCAAATTGCCGTAAACCATCCTCAGTCCTACGTGTCCGCTTACCCGAAACATGTACCGGCCGAGGTTTTCCTGCAAGGAATGATGGAACGGCATAAAAGGAAGAACATGGTACGTCCCATAATTTACTTCTGCGCCATTGGCTTGCTGGCGAGCTGTGGCAGGGGTGGTCAGGGGCAGCTGATCGGCGTTCAGCAGCGGCCCTCATGGTACCAGATCGACCCATATGGCATGAACTACATCCCCATGGGGAGTTTTGTCATGGGCCCAAGCGATCAGGATGCACCATACGCGATGGTCTCCAAGAGCAAGACCGTTTCGGTACAGGCCTTCTACATCGATCAAACCGAGATCACCAACAACGAGTACCGCCAATTCGTGTATTATGTGCGGGACTCGATCGCCAAGCGCATACTTGGTGATGAGGACATTGGCGAGCATGTGTTCATAGAGGATGAGTACGGGGAGGACATCGATCCGCCGATCATCAACTGGCGCGAGAAGATCAACTGGTATGGCGATGATGAACGGGAAGTACTCGCTGACCTTTTCCTCAATGAGAGCGAGCAATTCTACCGCCGTCGTGAGGTGGATACCCGCAAACTCCTCTTCGAGTACTATTGGATCGATCTGAAGGAAGCGGCACGCAAGGCGAACAACGCGCGTGATCTGGACCTGAGCTACACCAACGTGAAGGGGCAGAACAATGCCATTCGCGGGCACAGCGACCGTTCCAAGTTCATCATCAAGGAGATCATACCCGTGTATCCGGACACCCTGGTGTGGGTGCATGATTTCACCTACTCCTTCAACGAGCCGATGACGGAGAACTACTTCTGGCATCCTGCCTATGATGAGTATCCCGTGGTGGGCATTACCTGGCAACAGGCCAACGCGTTCAACGTATGGCGCACCCAGCTCATGAACACATGGCTCTCCATGAACGGGGATGCCTTC
>JAEZCB010000040.1 GCA_023412755.1 Bacteroidota bacterium | reverse complement strand
ATCTTGTTGGGCACATCCAGATCATTCTGCATCACCAGCGTGTCATTGAAATCACGCTGGGCGAACTGGTCCACATCCAGCCAGAAATCGCCCCCCAGCAGATCATCCACCAGCTTGAAGTAGTGTGTGCGTTGCTTGTGGAAGCTGCCGCCCACGGTAATGTGCCGCTGATCGCTCAAGCCCTTGCTGTACACGGAATTGATGCCCACGCGTGAGGGGTCCGCACGCTGCTCCTCCACGATGTATTTGCTTCGCATTCCGGTAACGGAATTGCCGGTGATGCCATTGGCATTTTCCACAGTGAAGAGGTTCTTGCCATTGGCGAAATAGAGTTGTGTCCAATCGATCTGCCGCGCATCGTCATCGGTCATCCATGCATGCGCCAGTTGTTGTGCCCGAATGGGATCCGTCTGGGCATAAAAACTTGGCAGGTAGCGGTAGTAATCCGCACGGGGATCACGTGCATCATTCCAATTCAGGTTGGTAAGCCCATCCCTGCCAAAAGTGTAGAACAGGGAAGTGGTCCATGTGGTCACACTGTCCATCTGGTTGGTATGGGATGCGATGAGCATCGGCTTATGATCGAAGCTCATCCGGGCATTCCTTTTCACACCATCCTGCCAACCCCAGTTCGGATTGTAATAGTTGGTACCGGCCAGATCATATGCCTCCTGTATCGCAAGTCCCTGCCTGCCCTGGATGATCGGTGCTCCGAAAGCCGATAAACTGATGCTGTGTTTCGCATTGATGCGTTTTTCAGCCGCCAAGTAGTATGCCCATGCATCGAAGGAGGTGCCGGGAACATACCCTTCCTGCGCCCACCGGCGCGAACCAGAAAAGCTGAAAGACCAGCCGTTGGCCATAACGCCTGTACTGCCGGTTAGCATGATGCGGTTTCGGTAAGCGCGGTTGGTGGAGGCGTAGGAGAAGCGCATGCCTTTGCGCAAGGCACTCGGCCGCACATTGATGTCCGAATAACCGCCAATACTGCCAAAGTTGTAGCGGGAAGGACCAACACCTATGCGCACCTGCATGGAACGGGTCACATCGTTCAATCCCGCCCAATTGGACCAGCTTGCCCAACCGGTCTCCAGGTCGTTCACCATAACGCCATTGATGCTCACCAGGGTGTTCTCCGAATCGAAGCCACGTATGCGAAAGCGCGCCGTACCAAAGCTGAAACCGGCCGTGGAGGTGAATACATCACGCGAAGATTGGAGGATGCCAGAGATATCCTGTGTGCCCAGCTCGGCATCCAGGTCATCCGCCGTAATGGTGAAGACGGGGATGCGGGGATCGGTGGCCTGGGTGGTATCCGGTGCCGTAGGAGTAACGGTGGTGTCCGATTGCGCGCCGGCACCGTTCGAGACCAACAGTGCGACAAGCATCACCAGGGTGGTATGCAGGACACTGCTGCTGAAGAAGGAAAGACCCCGGAAAGCAGAACGTGGATCGATCATGACTGGAAGGGTGGCCGTGGGGGGAACGGGGGGTATTCGGCCGTTGTTCGTGGAGGATAGGTCCGACCCTTCAAAGCTTCAGGTGGATCGGGGCGCGAAGCTAAGCAGAAGCGATGAACAGTAATATTTGGCGAATATTAAGCATCCGGCGGCGGGTCGCCGAACGTCTTGGTCTAAAAGGTGGCCGCCGCAGGAAGAATGGTGGGCAATTGGGGTAAATTTGCATTATCATACGCGGGTACAACAAGGATAGGCTTTCATTTTGATCGGATCGACCAATAGACAGCCCATGCCGTACCTGGCGCTTGTGCTCTGCTGCATTGTTGCGCTGGTGGGTGGTACGGCGCGCGCCGATCACTTTTCGGGTGGCAGCATCACCTACCAATGCAATGGCGGCAACATGTACACGGTCTATCTGGACCTGTACGCTGATTGCGCTGGTTCTCCCGTTATCCCGCCACAGTTGAATTTCAGTAACAGCTGTGGTACTCAATTCACGGTCAACCTCCTCCAACCCACATTGGTGCAGGAGGTATCGCCCTTGTGCGATGCGTCCATGGCCAATAGCGCCTGCAATGGCGGTCCGTTGCCAGGCTTCATGCACTACCGCTACGAGACCACCTTGTTCCTTTCACCATGTGATCACTGGACGATCTTTTGGTGGGAATGCTGCAGAAAGGATATGGTGAATGTGGCCGGGCTGCCCGGCATGTACGTGGAGGCTACGCTGAACAACCTGAATGGGCTTTGCGATGATTCCCCCGTGTTCGTGGATGGTGGCATCCCATACGTGTGCCTGGGCAGTGATCTGTTATTCAGTACCGGTGCGGTGGATCCCAACGGCCACACCATGGATTTCAGCCTTGTGAACGCACGCTATTATGCGCCCCCACCCACTTCAGTTGTCTATGAAGCCGGCTATTCAGGCGCCCAGCCTCTGCCGGGTCTTACCATCGACCCTGTTTCAGGGCAACTCTCCTTCAGCCCAGACCTGCAGGGGAATTACGTGGTTGTGGTCAAGGTGAATACCTACGATGCCAATGGGAATTTGATCGGTGCGGTGGTGAGGGACCTTATGTTCTTTGTGGTACCCTGTGACGGTGAGCCACCCACCAGCCAGGGATTTTCTAACGCTTCCAATTCGATCGTGTTGGATCCGAGTACGCTGGAGGTTTGTGACGGGGTTCAGTTCTGTGCGGATATCGTCTTCACCGATCCCGATCCCGGCAACATCATCCAACTTATGTCCAACGTGACCACCGTTCTGCCGGGGTCCACTTTCCAGGTCACCGGTACCGCACCGGCCACGGCAACGATCTGCTGGACCCCTGATGCGGCCATTCTACCGTTGCCGATCTACATTTCCGCGAGCGATGGGCAGTGCCCTATCCAGAATACCATTTCCGCCTCGTTCCTGTTCGTTGCCGCTGAACCGCCTGTGGTGCCGCCCAATGCGGGGACCAATGGAAATGTGTCCGGTTGCGGGGCTGCGAACGTGCAATTATTCCCGCAACTGGGCGGAGCTCCGCAGACCGGTGGTACCTGGACGGACCCTTCCGGCGAACCGCATTCGGGTGTGTTCATTCCAGGCACCGATGAGTTCGGGGCCTATACTTACACCGTTGGCACCGCTTGTGAGAATGCATCCGCCACTGTGACGGTGTTGAATGATGGTGGAGGTGACGCCGGTACAGATGGCATCCTGAACATCTGCTCCAATGGTGCGCCTGTTCCATTGATCAATAGCCTTGGCGGGGGGGCTCAGGCTGGCGGCAGCTGGATCGGGCCTGATGGTGCCATGAACGGCACCTATGATCCTGCCATCCACCCTCCAGGTCCATACACCTATACCGTACCGGGATCCGGCGGATGCCCGGGTGACGATGCCACGGTGACCGTGATACACACACCGGCACCTGATCCCGGAGAGAGCACCAGTGTCACCCTGTGCAGCACCAGTGGGATCACGAACCTGTTCAATTTGCTTGGGCCGGATGCCGAACCGGGTGGAACCTGGTCGGGGCCGAGCAATATCACCGGCAATTACAATCCGTTCCTTCACAACCCGGGCGTCTACACCTACCAGGTAACAGGCACCGCACCTTGTGGAAATGAAAGCGCTTCGGTGACCGTAGTGGAGCACCAGGCGGCGGATGCTGGCCAGAATGCCAACTTGAATATTTGCTCGGATGATGCTCCTGTGGATCTTTTCACCCTCCTGAATGGAGTGCCACAGACCGGGGGGGTATGGGCAGGGCCGGGCGGTCCCATGAATGGGATCTATGATCCGGCGGTCCATGATCCAGGCAATTACAGTTATACGGTGACCGGAGACCCCCCCTGCGCCGATGCCACCTCATTCGTGATCGTGCAGGAGCAGGCCGCACCGGATGCCGGTGAAGATGCCATGGTGGCTTTGTGTGCCGATAGCGCACCGCTGGATCTTTTCGATGAACTGGGAGGTGATCCTCAGACCGGAGGCACATGGAGCGGGCCGAGCAACATCACCGGGATTTTCGATCCGCAGACCCACTTGCCGGGGGACTATGTGTACACCATCATTGGGAATGCCACCTGTCCTGGAACAAGTGCCACGGTAACGGTGCAGGTATCCGCACCTGCGAATGCGGGCATGGTGGGCTCAGTTGATCTCTGCTCCAACTCCGGCCCCATTCTGTTGTTCGATGAATTGACCGGTTCACCCCAACCCGGGGGGATCTGGTCCGGCCCCAGTGTGCTCGTGAATGGGGTCTTCGACCCAGCGAGCGACCAGGCCGGTGTTTACATCTACACGGTAACCGCACAGCCACCATGCCAGGATGCAAGTGCCACCGTAACGGTGAATGTATCCATGGCTCCGGACGCCGGGGGTGATGGCAACATCGATATCTGCTCGGCCGGTGCACCAGTGGATCTTTTTGGAGAGCTTGCCGGCACTCCTGATGCGGGCGGTACTTGGAATGGGCCTAGTGTGATCGACGGCACCTATGATCCGGCTCTACATGGACCGGGTGCATATGTCTATACTATTCAGGGGAATGGCTCGTGCACAGATGCCACGGCAACCGTTCTGGTGAATGAGTTTGAAGCACCTGATGCCGGTGCGGATTCCACTGTGGAGCTGTGCAGTGGTGATGCACCGGTGGATCTTTACACGTTGCTCGCTGGTACGCCGCAAACAGGAGGAACATGGTCCGGTCCGGCGAACATCACCGGCCTTTTTGATCCGGCCATTCACCCCCAGGGGGATTATACCTACTCTGTTTCGGGAGGTGGAGCTTGTCCAGATGCCGTGGCCACGGTTTCTGTCACCGTTCAACCTGCTGCTGATGCCGGGATGGATGGTTCGATGGCGCTTTGCGCTACAGATGGTGCCGCCGACCTCTTCCCTGGCCTGGGCGGCACTCCCCAATCCGGTGGCACTTGGAGTGGCCCAAGCACGTTAACGAATGGTGTATTCGATCCTGCCGCGCATGTGCCGGGTGCATATGTCTACACCGTGGATGGCATAGCCGGTTGTCCTGCAGCGACGGCTACTGTAGTAGTTGCTGTGGATGAGCCTGCCGATGCGGGTGCCGATGGTCAGCTGGCCATGTGCAGTGATATGCCAGTGGTGGATCTTTTCACGGAACTGCAAGGTGCTCCAGATGTGGGAGGCACGTGGTCCGGACCGGGCAACCTTTCCGATGGTCTTTTCGATCCGGCCCAGCATGCTCCAGGTATTTATACGTACACCGTGTCGGGTTCTGGTGCATGTCCAGATGCGTCCGCCAGCATCACCGTGGATGTGGAGCAGGCGGCTAATGCTGGAGCAAATGCCGCGGCCACACTTTGTGATGCGGGCGCTTCGGTGGATCTCTTCACGCTTCTGGGTGGTTCTCCTCAAAGTGGTGGCACTTGGAGCGGACCAAGCGTTCTGGTGAATGGCACCTTCGATCCCGCACAGCATCTGGCTGGCGACTATACCTATACCATCAGCGGAGGTGTCATCTGCCCGGCATCAACGGCCACGGTACAGGTGCAGGTCACCGGTTCTCCCGATGCGGGCGAGGATGCCACTGCGGAGATCTGCTCCGGTGATGACCCAGTGGATCTTTTCACCCTGCTGAATGGAACACCCGATCCCGGTGGTACTTGGAGCGGTCCCGATGGACCAATGGATGGCATGCTGGATCCCGCTGCGGCGAGTGAAGGGATCTATACCTACTCGCTCGCTGCGGTGGCACCATGTGTGCCGGATGAGGCAGCGGTCTTCATCACCATTTTCCAAAGTCCCGATGCGGGGGAGGACGGTACGTTGGTGGTATGCGAGAATTCCGGTGCGGTGAATCTGTTCAGCGGCCTTGGCGGCACACCACAGGCTGGAGGCGTCTGGAGCGGTCCGCTCGGGGCCAGTAACGGAATGTACGATCCTGGAGTGGATGTTCCGGGTAACTATACCTACACGGTCCTTGGAGGCGCCGGATGTGGTGATGCCAGCGCGACGATCACTGTGATCGAGACCAGCTCCCCCTATGCCGGTGATGACGCGGCGATCACGATCTGTGGGTCCGGCTCGCCAGTGGATCTCTTCACGGTATTGAATGGGCAACCTGATGCCGGGGGGAACTGGAGTGGACCTGCGGGTGCTTTCGATGGCATCTTCGATCCCGCCGTTCATCCTGCCGGTAACTACACCTACAGCATCGATGCTCCGCCACCTTGTGTGAGCGATGCTGCGGTGGTGGTGGTAACGGTGACCTCCTCCCTGGATGCAGGCGAGGATGCTGCTGTGACGCTCTGTGATGCAGGGGCTCCCGTGGATCTTTTCACACTACTGGGTGGTTCGCCGCAATTGGGTGGTACATGGTCCGGCCCGGGTGGTGCTTTCGATGGCCTGTTCGATCCCACCCAGGATGAGCCGGGTGAATTCACCTACCTTCTACAGGGGGATGGCACATGCCCGGATGCCAGCGCTACGCTTACAGTGTTCCTTACCAGCACACCCAGTGCGGGTGCCGATACATCACTCGTCATGTGTTCCACCGGTGCGCCGTTCGATCTGTTCGCGCTACTCGGTGATGCGGATCCTGGCGGTACGTGGAGCGGTGTTATGGGAGCCGCCAATGGCATCTTCGATCCCGTGCTACATGGTTCCGGTACCTACACCTACACGATCGCGGCCGTAGCTCCCTGTCCCGGTGCCCAGGCATCTGTTACGGTCGATGTGGAGGAGGCGCCTGACGCGGGTGTTTCCGCGACCGCGGAATTCTGTCCTGGTGATGAGCCGGAACCATTGATCGGTCTTCTGGGTACTGATGCGATGCCCGGTGGAACATGGTCCGGGCCGGATGGAGCTTTTGATGGCGTTCTCCAACCAGCATTGCATCCTGCCGGCACCTACACCTATCTCGTCGTTGGTGAGACGTGCCCGGATGCGGCCGCCACTGTGGAGGTGGTATTGCTGGAGGGACCCGATGCCGGCGTGGACAACACCATGGAGCTTTGCGCATTGGATGCGCCGCTTGATCTGCTTTCCGCTTTGAACGGTGCTCCCGATCAGGGCGGCGTGTGGGTGGCACCCGGTGGTGGGACCATACCGCAGGTCCTGGATCCTTCAACCGCCGCCAGTGGTACTTACACCTACACCGTAACGTCCGACAACGCTTGTCCTTCCGCACAAGCGGAACTCGAGTTGATCATCCATCCTGCACCGCAGGCCGGGGTAAGTGGTGTGCTGCAGTTATGCGATGATGGTGGCCAGGTATCACTTTTCGATGGCCTTAGTGGCACGTTGGACGCTGGCGGTGTGTGGACCGATCCCGCAGGAGAAACACATGCTACGGTCATCGATCCACTGGCCGATCCTGCTGGCACCTACACCTATACGGTCACCAGCGGAACATGTCCGGCGGCCGTTTCAACGGTGGATGTGATCATTTTCAATGCGCCGGATGCAGGCGAGAATGCGAGCACCACGCTCTGCACGAGCTCGGATCCCATTTTATTGTTGGCCTTGCTGGGCGGCACTCCGGATCCGAATGGTTCATGGACTGGTCCGGATGGTATGCCTACAGGTCCGGTATTCGATCCGCAGGATGATGTTCCCGGGGTCTATACCTATATCGTCATTGGCAATGCCGCTTGTCTGGAAGCGCAGTCATTGGTCACCATTAATGTGAATGTGGCCGCCGATGCAGGCACCGATGGAACCCTTACCATATGCTCCAATGATGCACCTGTGGATCTGTTCGGCCAATTGGGCGGGGCGCCACAGAACACCGGCACCTGGACCGGCCCCGATGGAACCCCATTCAATGGCATCTTCGATCCGGCAGTGCATCAAACCGGGACCTACAGCTATACCGTGGCGCCTGGAGCCCCTTGTCCGCCAGCCACGGCCTTGGTACAGGTGGAATTGTTGCCTGTGCCAAACCCGCAGATCATCGCTTCCAACTCGGATGCCTGTGTGCCAGTTGAAGTGACCCTCTCGCACGATCATACCGGACCGGCGAATTGCACCTGGATCCTGGGCAATGGCGTCACCATTCAGGAATGCGGCCCCGTGACCACCACCTATCAAGAGGCCGGATCATACACGGTAACGTTGATCATAGACGGTGATAACGGTTGTGGATCCAACACCATCCAGGAGGTTGGCCTTGTGAATGCCTATGAAAAACCCACGGCTTCATTCGAGGCATTGCCGCCGGTGATAGGTACGCAGATGCCCTCGACTTATTTCCATAATTACTCCGAAGGTGCTGTCAGCTATCTCTGGGATATGGGTGGCACGGGCACCTATGACACCGAACACGTGCAGCATACGTTCCCAGCCCCGCTTGGAGATGCGTATGATGTCTGCCTCATCGCTTATGCTTCACCTCAATGCGCGGACACCATTTGCCGTATGATCACGGTTGGCGATGGTTTGAATGTGCATGTGCCAAATGCTTTCAGCCCGGGTGAGGATGGTGTGAACGACCTCTTCAAGCCAGTTATCGACGGCATCGATCCAGAACGTTACCATTTCGACATATTCGATCGTTGGGGCCAGCCGTTGTTCAGCACCCGCGATCCGAACGCGGCCTGGGATGGCCGTTCTCCATCCGGCGAGGACATACCGCAAGGCGTCTACGTGTGGAGGCTGCATCTGAAGGATAGTTACACGGGCATCCGTTATGAACGCACCGGCCATGTGACCCTGCTTCGCTGATAAGCTCCTACCGCTCCGCTATATTTGGCCTCCATCATTCCCGCGCCTATTGCCAGAAAGGCTGGTCATCATCCCGACCTACGATGAAAAGGAGAACATCCGGGACATCGTGACCCACGTCATGGGTCTCCGGCCGGAATTCCATGTATTGGTGGTGGATGATAATTCTCCCGATGGCACCGCGGCCATTGTGCGGGAATTGCAGACCGAACACGCGGGACGTCTTCATCTTTTGGAACGTAAGGGCAAGCTTGGGCTGGGCACTGCCTACATCGCAGGTTTCAAATGGGCCATCGAGCGGAAGTACGATCTGGTCTTCGAGATGGATGCTGATTTCTCCCATGATCCCAACGATCTGATCAGGCTTTCAGAGGCATGCACCACAGGGGGCGCGGACATGGCCGTTGGGTCACGCTATGTGAAAGGTGGCCATGTGCGGGACTGGTCATGGGATCGCATCCTCATGAGTTTCTCGGCCTCTCTGTATGTGCGCACGGTATTGTGGCTGGGCGTACGGGACACCACCGCCGGATTCGTATGCTACAAGAGACATGTGCTGGAGGCCCTGCCACTGGATGAGATCAAATTCATTGGCTATGCCTTCCAGATCGAAATGAAATACCGGGTAAAACTGAAGGGTTTCAAGATCAAGGAGGTGCCCATCACCTTTGTGGATCGTGTCAAGGGTCGCAGCAAGATGAGCATGAACATCTTCAATGAAGCATTCGTTGGTGTGTTGAAGATGCGTAAGGACATTTCCAGAAAATGAACAACTGGTGCATCCGGAACGCATGCGTGGTGAATGAAGGACGCACCTTCCATGCGGATGTGCTCGTGCGCGACGGCAGGATCGAACGAGTCGCCGAGGAAGGTCTGGGATCCGTGGGCAGGGCCATAGAGATCGATGCCAAGGACAGGTTGTTGCTGCCCGGTGTGATCGATGATCAGGTGCACTTCCGTGAACCTGGTCTCACGCACAAGGACGATATCGCCCATGGTAGCGCCGCCGCCGCCGCAGGAGGTGTCACCAGCTTCATGGAGATGCCGAACACCGTGCCCAACACGCTCACCCAGGAATTGCTCGCGGAGAAGTATGCCATGGCCGCTCAACGTTCCCGCGTCAACTATTCGTTCTACATGGGCGTGGGCAATGACAATATGGACGAGGTGCTGCGCACGGATCCACGTACGGTCTGCGGGCTCAAGGCGTTCCTCGGCTCCAGCACCGGCAACATGCTGGTGGATGATCCGCGCACGTTGGATATCCTGTTCCAAAAAGCACATATGCTGCTGGCTGTGCACGCGGAGGATGAGGACACCATCCGAGCCAACATGGCCGCTGCGGTGGCGCGCTGGGGGGAGGAGATCCCCATGGAGGAACATCCGCTGATCCGCAGTGAGGAAGCATGCTACAAGAGCAGCAGCACGGCGGTGAGGCTGGCGCAGGAACATGGCACCAGATTGCATGTGCTGCACATCAGCACAGCGCGGGAACTGGAGTTGTTCCAACCGGGACCATTAGAGGCCAAGCGGATCACTGCTGAAGCATGTGTGCATCATCTTTGGTTCACCATGGATGATCATGCATCCAAAGGATCCCTTATCAAATGGAATCCGGCGGTGAAGACAGCCCGCGACCGTGAGGCGATACGGAATGCTGTGAATGAAGGGCGACTGGATGTGGTGGCCACCGATCATGCACCGCATACCCTGGAAGAGAAACAACGGCCGTATGCGCAGTGCCCTTCAGGAGGGCCGTTGATCCAGCATTCACTGGTGGCCATGCTGGAATTGGTGCGTCAGGGCATATTCACCCTAGTAATGGTAGTGGAGAAGATGTGCCACGCACCTGCACGCATGTTCAACATGGAAGGCCGTGGCTTCATTCGCGAGGGTCAATATGCGGATCTGGTACTCGTGGATCTGGATGCTCCATGGACAGTGGGCCGCAACAACATCCTGTACAAATGTGGATGGTCTCCCTTTGAAGGACAGCGTTTCCAGGCGCGTGTGATCAATACCTGGGTGAATGGACAACTGGTATTCGCCGATGGCCGCGTGGACCATGATGTTCGGGGCATGCGCCTATCCTTCCAGCGATGAGACATCTCCTTATCCTTTCGCTGATGCTTTTCCTTTCATGTGGAAGGCAGGAGAAGGAACCGGATGGACTTCTGGATGAGGAAACCTTCATCCAGGTGCTTGCCGAAGCCCAGATCATCGAAGCACGAATGAACCAGGAGCTTGTTGTAGAGCACCGTGGTGAGGTGCCTACAAGGCGGTATTATGCCGAGGTGTTCACCCGTTTCAACACCGATAAGGAACAATTCGAGCGCACATTCGCATACTATACCTCCCGGCCGGAAGAGATGAAGGCGATCTACGAGGAGGTACTGGCGGAATTAGGCCGTAGAAAGGATATGCCTCCCACGGCCATCGACACGATCCCTACGCCCTGAGCGCTTATGCATGACCCTTGAAAAAATGGGCCATGTTCTCCAAGGTTTCGCGCGCGTCACGGAATTCCAAGCCAAGCAATGCCCGCACTTTCGCATTGCTGTACCTGCGGTGGATGATCGCGCTGTGCACCGTGTGGCGTGTTACCAACGGAGCACCACCGAACAGGTAACGCATCCACTCCAGCCGCCATGCGATCTGTAGCGTCCATGGCGGGATCCGGTGCCTTGGGGGGCTTGTGCCCATCACTTCCGAGGCCTGGGAGAAGAGATCCTTGTAGCTGATGTTCTCACCGACCAGCAGGTAGCGCCCACCACTTTCCCCGCGCTCCATCAAAGCACGCATGCATTGGGCCACATCGCGCG
>JAEZCB010000030.1 GCA_023412755.1 Bacteroidota bacterium | reverse complement strand
GCGCTGGGGAAAGAGGTCCGATCGGCGGTGATCGGATCCGATGGGAGAATGGATGTCCATCATCTCCCCCCGGGCATCTACGGCCTACGGATGCTTACGGATCAGGGTATCCGTGCTGTTCAGGTAGTGATCGACCGTTAGCGGCCAACCTTGGCGGATGTGATATAGTAGCGGGGATCCACCAACAGATCCGTTCTTTTGCGCACACGTCTTTCCAGCGTTTTCCACTCCGTGGCCGGTTCCAGCCGGATCGGGACACCGTCGATCAGCACATCCACCGGCATGCTGAAGGTTGAAAGAGTTCCGGCCCACCGGTAGCTGAGCCGCCTTTTTTCCATACGCCATTCCAGTCGCGGCACCCGTGTGGTGCGCAGGTATTGATCGAAGAACGGCCGCAGATCGTACTCCACACGCTGGTCCAGGAGATCTTCGATCATGGCACTGGTGACAATGGCGTGCCGGTACTCCCTGTTCATGTCGCGGAGCATACTCCAGAAGGCATCATCATCCGCCATCATGGCGCGAACCATGTGCACCACCGCCGCGCCTTTGTAATACATATCGTTGCTGCCTTCCTCATTCACACCATAGGGGCCGATCACAGGTCTATCGTTCACGATGTTGCGGCGCATGCCGACGAGGTATTCGTTGCCGGCCTCTTTGCCCGCGATGCATTCCACATAAGCCACTTCCGTGTATACGGTGAAACCCTCATGCACCCACATATCGGCGATATCCGCTGTGGTGATGCTGTTGCCATACCACTCATGCCCGCTCTCATGCACAATGATGTAATCGAAGCTGTTGCCATGGCCGCTTCGGCTCAGGTCCATCCCGCGGTACCCCATTTTGAAATCGTTGCCATAGGCTATGGCACTCTGGTGCTCCATGCCCAGGTAGGGCGCCTGCACCAGCTTGAATCCATCGGCATACCAGGGAAATGGCCCAAGCATTTCCTCGAAACACGCCAGCATGGGGATCACCTGCTTGAAATGCTCCCTGGCCTTTTGCAGATCGTCTTCCAGCACCCAGTGGTCCACATCCAGCCTGCCTTGCAGCCCCTGGTGGTGCTCCCCGAAATGGACATACTTCCCGATGTATGGAATGATGTTGTATGTGTTGATAGGGGAGGTGACGGCCCAGTGCCAGGTGGTGGTGCCGTCATCATTGGCGACAGTATCCTTCAACCTTCCATTGCCCACACCCACCAAGCTGTCCGGAATGGTGATCCGCAAACTCGCACCATCATCCGGTTCGTCACTCTGGTGGTCTTTGCAGGGGTACCACACGCTGGCCCCCAGACCCTGGCAGGCCACACTCACCCAAGGCCGGCCCTTCCGGTCGGCTGCCCATACCCAGCCGCCATCCCAGGGTGGCATTCGTGCGATCCGCGGCTGGCCATGGTAATGGATCCGTAGGATGGATGCTCTGCCCGCGGCCAGTGGTGTGGGCAGGTCCACCCAGACAACATCTCCTTCACGAACGTAGGCCACTTTCGCACCCGGCTGATCCATGGTGCCCTTGGAGCCATTGATCAGTAGGATGCTATCCACCTTCAGCGGCTGTTGCAGGTCGATCTGCATACGCTGGCCTTCTTCTATGGCGGTGAAGTGGATCTCCGTCTGGCCTGCGATGCTTTGTTCCAAAAGGTCGGGTCTTACGCTCACGTCATAGTACGTGGCATTCCACCATGCCCTTTCCGCGCCAATGCTGCCACGCAGCGAGTCCTCGCGGCTGTACGATGTTCCGGCGGAAAGCAGTTGGCCCTGCATGATCGTGCTTAACAGGCAGGTGCAGGCGAAGAAGATCCAGCGCATTTGTTGCAGGCGGAAGATCTAGTTGGTGGTCCGCCCCGCAGGCGTCCTTTTTTCCTCCAACATCACCACCTGTAGCTTGCGCATGCCATACTTGCGGCGCAAGATCTGGCGGCTCTCCTCACCTTCTTCGGCGGTCGCGAAGCGCAGTACATCGATGTCCCTGGCCTGCTGGATCTCCGGGTGTGCCTCCTTGTACTGGGCGAGCAATTGAGGTGTGGTGAATGCTTCGGTGGTCTCGATCAATGGACTGATGTACACGATGGGTCCATCCTTCCAATTGGCCACCGCATAACTGTAAATGGTATTCTGGCCCATGGCCAGGGCGGCCACACCTACCAGCACGGTCGTGATCAGCATGCGCATGCTGCTAAATTAGGTGGTCCGTGGATCGTGGAGTGTGTCCACGGTACAGGAGGTTGAATGGATGACGGTTGTTGTTTAGCTCATCTTTTATCTCCACCTTTGCACCCCCAAAACAAAAGGGGACCAAAAAACTCAGCGACATGCCAACTCGCATCCGCCTTCAGCGTAAGGGCAAGAAAGGCCGGCCATACTACCACCTGGTGGTGGCCGATTCCCGTGCACCACGTGACGGGAAGTATATCGAACGGATCGGTGCTTACGATCCAAACCAGAACCCCGCCTTCATCGAGGTGAACACGGACAAGGCCTTGGATTGGCTCCAGAAGGGAGCGCAGCCCAGCGACACCTGCCGTGCTATCCTTAGCTACACAGGGGTGCTGTACAAGAACCACCTGCAGAATGGTGTGAAGAAAGGCGCCTTCGTCCAGGAAGAGGCCGATCGCCGTTTCGACATCTGGCGCAATGAGAAGACCGCCAAGATCGAAGGGAAGAAGAACCGCCTGGACCAGACCAAGGAACAAGCGGAGCGCCAGCGGCTGGAGGCAGAAAGCAAGAAGAGCGCGGACCGTGCAGCCGCCCTTAGTGCGAAGCTGGCCGCCCAGCAGGCACCACCACCAGCTGAAGAGGCACCGGCCGAGGAGGCCGCTGCCGGTCAGCAGGAAGGGGAAGCTCCTGCGGCCGAGTGAACAGGATTCGATAGAACGTATACAGGGGCTGTCCTACAAAAGGACGGCCCCTTCTGTTTTACAGAGCTCAACATGCGTGCATGAAGTCGATGCACGCAGGCCAACACCGTTTCTCCAATATTGGGTTATTTCTTTTTGGTCGCGATCATCATCTGAATGCTGTTAGGGCACAAGGGATCAGCTTAGTAAGGAAAATACGCTGCCTACAGCTTCCCTCTGGCCTTCAACTCCAAATATCTGTCGATCACGCTCACTGTGAGGTCCTGCGGCCGGCATAGGATGGCAGGCATGCCCTGTCTTTGCAATTCACGGGCGATGAGCTTCTTCTCGTGCATCATCTTCTCCACGGTGGTGCGGATGTAGACCTCTTCGGTGTTCCTGGGCCGCAAGGCCAGTTCATCTTCCAGTTCCGTATTGATGAAGAAGATCGGGATCAGCAGATGTTGTCTGGCGATGCGTTGCAAATAGGGGAGCTGCCGTTTCAGTGCTGTCACACTTTCATAGTTGGTGAACAACAGGAGCAGGCTGCGTTGATGGATGTGCCGCCTAACAGCGATGTATGCACGTTCGAAGTCGGTCTCTTTGTGGCCTGTTTGCTGCGCATATAACAGCTGCAGTATGGCCTGCATCTGTCCCTTCTGCCGGCTTGGTGGCAGCACATCGTGCACTTTGTCACTGAAGGTGATGATGCCCGCCTTGTCTTCCTTGTGCATGGCGATGCTGCTGATCACCAGGGAAGCGTTGATGGCATGATCCAGCAGCGACAATCCATCGAAGGGCATCTTCATCACACGGCCGGTGTCTATCAGGCTGAAGACCTGTTGCGCACTTTCGTCCTGGTATTGGTTCACCATCATCCGGCCCCGGCGGGCGGTGGCCTTCCAATTCACCGTACGCCGGTCATCACCGGGAATGTATTCCCTGATCCGTTCGAATTCGGCATGCTGGGCGACATGCCGCACTTTTTTAATGCCGGCCAGCGTGAGCCGGTCGCTTATCGCCAGCAACTCATATTTGCGCAGTTGGAGGTAGCTCGGGTATACCGCCACTTCACGTGCCGCATCTTCACTGAAGCGCCGTTCAACGAGCCCCAGCACACTGCTCACGAATACCTGTATGGCTCCATGAACATACACTCCGCGTTGGACCGGACGTACGTTGTACTCCAGGTCCACAGTGCTCCACGCCGGAAGTTTGGCATGGAATACAAGTCCGCGCTCCTGGAATTGGAAGGGCAATTCATCCAATACCCGTATCCGCATTTCCAGTGCATAGTTGCTGCGGATGATGAGTGTCACCGGATTAATATCACCGTTGCTCCACCGTTCCAGGGTGCGGCGCGCGGCCGTGATGCCGGTTCGGCGGCCATAGAGCATATAGAGTTCCGCGCAGATCGCGATGGCGAAGAAGAGCAATGCCAGCTTTCCCAGAACGAACACTGGCCGCCAGAGCCAGCCTATCGCCAGCAGCAGCACCAACACCCATCCGATCCGGAAGGTGCGGCGTGTGAGATAGAGCTGGCGGAACAGCCGCATCAGCGCGGTACCTCGAGTTGTTCGATGAGCAGCCCGATCACGTGATCGGGTGTGAGGCCTTCCATTTCACGCTCGGGCGTGAGCTGCACGCGGTGCCTCAGCACGTGGGGGGCGATGGCCTGCACATCTTCCGGTGTCACGAAGTCACGGCCTCCGATCGCCGCCTTTGCGCGTGCGCCCATGAGTATGGCAAGCGATGCACGCGGCGATGCGCCAAGCATGAGTGATCCATCATGGCGCGTACGATCCACCAGGGTGGCGATGTAGCGGATCAGTTTTTCTTCGCACCGCACCTGCCGGACCAATTGCCGCGCATGATCCAATTCCTCAACGGTCAATACCGCTTCCACCGCAGCCGTGCTCAGCAGCTCCATGCCATGGCTTGCACGCTCCAGGATCAGCACTTCCTCTTCCAGCGAAGGATAGTCCACATTGAGCTTGAAGAAGAAGCGGTCGAGTTGGGCCTCCGGCAGCCGGTAGGTACCTTCCTGTTCGATCGGATTTTGAGTGGCGAGTATCATGAAGGGGCGTTCCAAGGGATAGGTTCTGCCATCCACGGTGATCTGGCGTTCCTCCATCACTTCGAAGAGTGCGCTCTGTGTTTTGGCAGGTGCCCGGTTTATCTCGTCCACCAATACGATGTTGCTGAAGATCGGTCCGGGCCTGAATTCGAACGCTGTGGTGCGCGGATCGAAGACGCTGGTGCCGATCAGATCGCTGGGCATGAGGTCCGGCGTGAACTGGATCCGTGAGAAGCCGGTATGGATGCACCGGGCGATCAGTTTCGCGGTGAGGGTCTTGGCAAGACCAGGTGCACCTTCGATCAACACATGTCCATCGCTTAGCATTGCCACCAGCAGCAGATCCACCATGCGATCCTGCCCCACGATGACCCGGGCTACCTGGGTGCGCAGCCTTTCCACGGAAGAGCGCAATCCCTCCAGTGGAAGTCTGGTGTTCATCACATCGGTGGCGGCATCCCTGGCCGTGTTCTTTTCCTGTTCTTCTTGCATGGTCATCGTATGGCTTCACGGAATTCGTGGAGTTCCTTCTCCAATTGCAACAATTCCTGTTCGGAAATGTGTACGGCACCTTCGCAAATGCGTATGGCGTGCAACCGGCGCTCGATCTCTTCGAAGTCGAGCCCGGTCTTCGCGGCGAGGTGGCCCATGGTATCCCTATCGTAGTTGAACGTGCGCAGGTAGGTGCGTGCACGTACGTCCTCCTTGAAGTGGGCCACCATGCGGCGCGCCAGTGCGGCATGATCACCTTTGTGCCAGTAGAGCCGGCCTATGGTATGGGCCAGTTCACGCGTTGCGTTGCGGAGCGGGCGGATAACAGGGATCGCGCGTTGGTGCCTTCGCGCATGGGTGATCATGTACAGCAGGATCAGTACCAGGGTCATGTACCATGCCCAGCGCAAGGGTGGTTGGGAGAGTATGTATCGCAGCAGCGAGTTGGAACCCAACCTGCCCACTTTATGGAATTCATCCCAATACACCTCCTGATAGGGAAGGGTGCTGAAAGCCCCGGCGATGAATTCGGCATTCCCTTCCTTGAGCAGATTGTAGTTGGTGAAGGCGAGTGGAGTGCTGGAGAGGATGATCCGTCCTTCGCCCCATGCCATTTCGAGCAGCACGGGCCGGGATGATCCATCCACCGCCAGTACGCGTGTGCGGCTTGTATCGTAGCTGCTGAAATGGATCTTGTTGAAACCGCGCGAGTAGCGGAAGACACCCGGCAGGATCCGCTGATCCCCGATGAAACGGATATCCACAGTATCCGAACTGGAGGTCCATTCGCCAAAGTCCACCTCCACATTCAACGTGTCGGCCAATTTTCCGAAGAAATGTTCCGCCGCTATGAATGCATGATCCCCTTCGGCCACCATTTCCAGCAGCCATTCAGCGTTAAGATCATCAAGCTCGAACGCCGAGTTCACGTACAGATGGTTCACACGTTCGGTGGCATCCGATCGCTCATAGGCGATGGTGTATGGCGGATCATGGACCGGCACCACATGCGGAAAAAGATCGCCCAACCGGTCGTAGAGCAGCTTGCCACCATAGGGCTTGTCGTGCAGTCGTGAAAAGGTAGCGGACCAATCCACCTGTCTCTTATACACAAATCCGAG
>JAEZCB010000124.1 GCA_023412755.1 Bacteroidota bacterium | reverse complement strand
TCACCCCCGCCAACGCCCGCCCATGCGCCGGGCTTCCGCTTTCCATACCTTCCTTCTGGCTAGCTTAGCCACCTCATAGCCTACCTTTCCAATGCTGCAACGTCCGCACCTTATACTGGCATCGATGCTTTCTGTTGGCGTATCGTCCGCTTTCGCGCAAGGCGGTGGTACCACTGTAATAGAATGCGGTGCACCGCCATTGGAGGAGTTCTATTGCTATTCCAACAGCGATCTGCAAACATGGTCCTACACGGTATCGGGCACCGGTACCCTGCGGCTGATCTTCGATCGGGGCACCATTGAAAGTTCCAATTGGGATCAACTCACGATCTACGATGGTACCGATGCTTCCGGCGTGATCCTTTTCGATCATACCAATACCACCGCATCCAATCTGGGCCCTCCTGGAAGTGCCATCCTTAGCACCACCTCCCCGTATTATGCGGTGGAAGTGACGTCCGCGACCGGCTCACTCTTCATGGCGATCGATACCGATGGTTCCGTGTCCTGTGCCGGAGGAAGCGCTTATGATCAATGGGAGTGGAGGGTGATGTGCATCGATTGCACACAACCCGAGGTCTCGTATCAGGTGGTGCCCGATTGCGAGAATTTCCAATATTCCGTTGAGGTGACAGTGGCAACACTGGGTTCTGCCAGTGCGGTCACCATTGGCAATACCTTGAATGACGATGAGACCGTGGCGAACGCACCAGGAGCATTCGTCATGGGGCCATTCACCTCCGGGCAGGAAGTGATCATCACGGTGGCCCACCAGGAGAACTACCTCTGTGATGTGGCATCCGGCATCCTCATCGATCCCCTGTGTCCCACCTTTGTCTGTGGCACGGCGCCACTGGAACAGACGTACTGCTATACTCCAAGTGATGACATGGCTTGGGCATACCAGGTTCCGGCCGGAGGTCAGGTGCGGCTGGTGTTCGATCGGGGAACGATGGAAAGTTCCAGCTTCGACGATCTGCGTATATATGATGGGGTGGATGCCAATGCACCGCTGCTATTCGAGCATACCAATACCAACACCATGCACCTGGGCCCCACCGGTAGCGCACTCGGTGGCGCATCGGGTGGATATTACGCCGTGGATGTCACCAGCACCAGTGGTAATTTGTTCATGCATCTCACCTCCGATGGCTCTGTGCAGTGCTCCGGAAGCACCACCTATGATCCCATGGAATGGCGCGTGATGTGCGTAGGATGTCAGGCCCCTGGCGTTGAATTCGAGATCGTTCCCGATTGCCAGCACCTGCAGTTCGGTGCATTGGTCAACATCACTTCTCTCAATGGTCCAAGCGGTTTCCAGATCAGCGGCTATGGGATCACACTGAATGCGGATTCCGTGGGAAGCTATCCCATAGACATGATGTTCCCGTTGGATTCCACCGTGAACTTCCAGGTCGTGGACCTCAATGAAACGGTTTGCACCTACGAGAGTGGAGAGTTGATGTTCCCGGTGGACAGCTGTGTGATCAACAGCTGCGGTATAGATAGTTACCAGTTGTGCTATGGCAACAACGAGGATAGTTGGTTCATGTACAGTTCCGTTACCGGGCTGCCCATCGTGATCACATTCAACTACGGCCATATGTTCACTGGTGATAAGATCACCATATACAATGGTCTTGAACCGTTGCAGGAGAACATGCTGTTCACCGGCAACAACGGCGGAGACCTCACGGGGCTTTCTGTCAATTCATCCGGGTTGGGAAATACGCTCACCATGCGCATCCACTCGGACGCAGGTGGCAGCTGTGCGAGCGGCGAGGCCGTGGTGGATATGGATTGGTACGTTACCTGTGGTTTCGTAGGGATCGATGAGGTCGCGGACGAGGATCGGTTCACCCTGTATCCGAATCCGGCTACCGCAGAGGTCTACCTGCGTATGGAAATTAATGAAATGCAACGGTACACGGTGCAGGTCATGGATCTCAGCGGCCGCACCATGCTTGAGCATGCTTCTGTTTCCGGTGGAACACGAAGACTCGGCCTTGATGGTCTGGGAAATGGCCAATACCTCATTCGTGTGCGTACGGATGCATGGGTGGCCACTCGGCCATTACAGCTGATCAGATGATCATGCTAATACACTGCCAGCCGATCGTTGTACGGGAGTAGCTTCGCCTCATGCTCGTATTGTTGTCGCCCGCAAAGGATCTTTCCACGGAACCGGTGAAGATCCAAGGCACCACCACTCCCGCATTGATCGAGCATGCGGTACCTGTGGCACAGAAGATGAAGACCATGAGTGCCCGCAAGCTGGCTTCGCTCATGGACATCAATGCGAAGCTCGCACAGCTCAACCATGAACGCTATCAGCAGTGGGATGCTTCCCGCGCGAAGGATGCGTCACTCCCGGCCGCCTTTATGTTCAATGGTGAGGCCTATCGTGGTCTGAAGGTGCGCTCCCTCACTCCGGACGATCTGCGGTTCGCACAGCACCATCTGCGCATATTGTCCGGCCTTTACGGCGTTCTACGGCCGTTGGACATGGTGCGGCCTTACCGTTTGGAAATGGGAACAAAGGTCTCCATTCAAAGAGGGAAAAAGGATCTCTATGCCTGGTGGAAGGACAAGGTGACAGAAGAGCTACGGAAAGTGCTGAAGAAGAGCGGCAGTAATGTGATCATCAACCTGGCGAGCGAGGAATACTTCAAAGCCGTGGATGCCAAAGCGCTTGGTGCAGAAGTCATCACACCCGTGTTCAAGGATAAGCACGCAGGGCACTATAGGATGCTTACCGTGTATTTCAAGAACCAGCGAGGGGCCATGACCAGGCACATCATTCAGGAACGCATCCTGGAACCGAAGCGCCTGAAGGAATACACCGGTGATGGCTATTACTTCTCCGAAGAGGACAGCACGGAGCAGGAGTGGGTGTTCCTTCGGGACACCCGGCCTGCCTAAAAACGCACGAATACTCCGCCGGTGAACCGCTGGCCATGCCAGGTCACGTTCATGGGTAGCTCAGGCAACACTTGTAAAGGTTCATCGTGGTACTTCACATCCTGTGGTGCCGCCTGCGCGTGGTCCAATGACAAGTGGAGTCCGAAGGTTGAATTGAGCAGCCGCAGATAGCGTATGCCAACCGAGCCCACCGCGCCTTGCGAACCGTACGGGATCAGCCTTCCTTTTGGCCGCAAGGCCATTATGGTGACTCCCCCGGCAACTGTGAGTTCCAGACTCCACCGCTCACCCTGGATAGGCCGGAATGAACCTTCGATCATGTAGGTGGTGAAGCGCAACCGGTCCACATTATGCGGATGGGCCACTGAACCGATACGGTCCCAATGGCCGCCGATCGACCAGCGCCTGCCTAAGGCATAACCGAAACTGAACCGGGTGGCGCTGCTTAGCAACCCAGTGGTGCTCAAAGTGTCCACATTGCTGATCACATTGGTGTACCCACCCCCACCGGCAAGCCCGATAAGCAGATGCTTTTGCTGTACCATTTGGGCAGAACCTTGCAGGGCAAGCACCATGCTAATAAAAAGATCGTTCTCCCCCTATGGAACATTTACTCTGGCGGTCCGCTGCGGTAACTTGGTAGCGTCAAATGTACCTGCTTCTCCTGGCCCTGGTCGCGTTGCTCGCTGGATACACCGGCCTGGTGCTTTTCTACTACCTTTTTCAGGAACGCTTCATCTTCATTCGTTACCCGGTATTGCCAGGGCATAAGTTCGATTTCGGCAGCGATCTCGAGGAACGATTCATCACGGCCTTTGATGGTTCGCAGTTGCACGCCCTGTATTTCAAGGTGCCGGAACCGCGTGGGGTCATCCTCTACTTCCATGGAAATACTGGCTCATTGAAGCGCTGGGGCAAGCATGCGGCCAAGTTCAATGCCATGGGATTCGATGTGCTCATGCCCGACCACCGCGGCTATGGTAAGAGCAAAGGCAGGCTTAGCGAACCCGCGTTCCATGCCGATGCGCAGCTATGGTACAACACGCTGCTCGATCGTTGGAAGGAACAGGATATCGTGATCTACGGGCGTTCTTTGGGTAGTGGCATGGCCACTCCATTGGCCGCGGCCAACGAACCACGCATGTTGCTTTTGGAAACGCCGTTCGCCAATCTTACCGAAGTGGCGAGGTATTACCTGCCTTTCCTGCCCTATGGCCTGCTGCTGCGCTACCGGTTCGAGAATGACAAGGCCATTCGGCATGTGCGCTGTCCGGTGTACATTTTCCATGGCAAGCGGGATACTGTGGTGCCCTTCAACAGCGCCCTGCGTTTGTATTCCTGCATACCCTCCACTGTGCAGCGGGAAATGTTCACCTTCCCGAAGGCGCACCACAATGATCTGGTACGTTTCCCGCGTTTCAAACGCACGCTGGCACGCATACTCGCACCTGCTTCATCCGGCGAGCGGTCGTTGCGCAGCACCACCGCCATGGGCTGAACCCTTGATGTCCCGAGGCAGGTACGCGGTACTACCACTACCTTGCACCCCATACAGAAGCACATGTTCCAACGCATCGCATGGGCCGGCGTTCTGGCCCTATTCTTCACCGGCTGCCTCACTATTGAAGAGAATTACACCTTCAAGAAGAATGGCAGCGGTACCTTGGAATATGTTGTGGATATGAGTGAGTTGGGTGAGCTGTTGAAGGCATTCGAGGAGATGGGTGATAATGGGGAAGGAGCCGGTGCCCAGGAACAGATAGGCACATTGAGCATGGAGGATGAAGTGGAGGCGCTGAAACGTGTGCCGGGTATAAGCGCAGTGAAGTTGAACAACAAGAAGCAGTGGGTGCAGCGGGTCCAACTGCGTTTCAAGGATGTAACGGCGCTCAATGCCGCATTGAACGTATTGATGCCGGATAGCACCGGAAAGCCTCATGAATTCTTCCGCTGGGAAGGGAGCACACTTGTACGCACCAACAACAGGCACGCTTATGAATTGGGTGCGGGAATGGCCCAGGCTGAAGACCCCTCGGAGGAGGGGGAGGATATGGACATGAGCGCCTTGCTTGGATCCATGAAGTACAAGTTCAGCTTCAAGTTCGCACAAGACATCAGCGAAACCACCACCGCCGCACGCATGAACAAAGAAGCAGCGGCGAAAAGAGAGGTGCGCTTCGATACCGACTGGTCTGTGATCGCACAGGATCGCGAGGCATTGGATCTGCGCATACAACTGGCCCGATAGTCCCCACCTCATGGAACACCTGCTGGAGACCGCGATCAGACTGGCGGCCAAGGTCCACAAGGGCCAGGTGGACCGTTTCGGGAAACCTTACATACTGCATGTGATGCGCGTGATGATGCGCGGCCATGATTTCGAGGAACAGGCGCTGGGCGCCCTTCATGATGTGCTCGAACGTTCCGATCTTACCATGGATGATCTGGCGCGCAAAGGCTTCCCCCCAAGGGTGCTGAAAGCGCTGGACCACATCACCCGCAGAAAGGAGGAAACATATGAACAATACATAGAGCGGGTGGTGCAGGATACGCTGGCCATTCGGGTGAAGCTCCACGATCTGGCGGATAAGATGGACCTGTTGCATGTGGCGCAATTGGATCTTACCGATCTTAAACGTTACAACAGGCAATTGGCGGCCTATCATCGCATCAAGAAGCTTGTAGAGCAGGCCAAGGCGAACATGAAATTGGAGCCGTTGGCACCTGCCAGACCCCGTAGAAGCGAGGACGAACAGGTACGTTAAGCGACCATTCTGTCCCTTTCCCGTCACGTTCTCTGAAAAGCTGCGATATTCGCGCTTCCCACACCATACCTATGACCAAACCCTATTACCTGCTACTGGCCATTCCGCTGCTGTTCTCCTGCGCGGGTGGCTCCGATGTGCCCCAGGCCGATGTTCCAGCAACGGACACTGTGTTCCAATGGGAGGTGGACCAGTTCGAGGACCTGCGCATACTGCGCTACCAGATCCCCGGCTGGGACATGATCCCGCTTCAGCAGAAAAAGCTCGCCTATTACCTCACCATGAGCGGGCTTGCCGGCCGCGATATCATGTGGGACCAGAACTACCGCCATAACCTGAAGATCCGCCGCGCCGTGGAAGCCATTGTGCGCGATGGGCAACTGGCGGATGATGGAGCCAATTGGGATGCGTTCATGACCTACGCCAAACAGATGTGGTTCGCCAACGGCATCCATCACCACTATAGCAACCAGAAATTCGAGCCCAAGTTCGATCGTGCCTGGTTCGAGAAGCGGTTGGCACAGACCGATCGCACGCTGGCACCCGAGGTGGTCGAAGTGATCTTCGATCCCACGATCGATGCCGTAAAGGTGAATCAGGATACGAGCAAGGATCTTGTGCTGGGCAGCGCTGTGAACTTTTATGCTGAGGACATAAGTGAAAAGGAGGTGGCCGATCTCTATGCGGCCATGGCCAAAGCCGATGATACAGAACCTGTAAGCTACGGGCTCAACAGTAAAGTGATCCGTGGTGTGGATGGCAAACTCACCGAGGCTACCTGGAAGGTGGGTGGCATGTACAACAGCGCCCTGGAACGTGTGGTGTACTGGCTGGAGAAGGCCAGGGAGGTAGCCCTCAACGCCCAGCAGGAAAAGACCATCGGCCTGTTGATCAAGTATTACCAGACCGGTGACCTCAAGACCTGGGACGACTTCAATATCGAATGGGTAAAGGAGACGGAAAGTGACATCGACTTCATCCATGGATTCGTAGAAGTTTACCAGGATCCACTGGGTATTAAGGGCAGCTACGAAGTGATCGTTCAGATGAAGGATCCCGTGGCCAGCAAACGCATGGCCGTCCTTATGGACAATGCGCAATGGTTCGAGGACAACAGCCCGATCGAAGAGAAGCACAAGCGGAAGGATGTGGTAGGCATCACCTACAACTTCATCAATGTGGTGGGCGAGGCTGGTGATGCCAGCCCCAGCACACCTGTCGGGGTCAACCTGCCGAACGCCAACTGGATCAGGGCCAAGCATGGCAGCAAGAGCGTGAGCTTGGGCAACATCACCGAGGCCTATGAAAAAGCCAGTGGTGGTGAAATGATGAAGGAATTCGGTTACAACGATGAGGAGCGCGAGCGCGCGAAGGAGCATGGCGCCCTGGCCAGCAAACTGCATACGGCATTGCATGAGGTGATCGGGCATGCCAGTGGTGTGATGGAGCCGGGTAAGAATCCGGACATGCTGAAGAACTACGCCAGCCCCATGGAAGAGGCCCGTGCCGACCTGGTAGGGCTATACTACATCATGGATCCACGCATGGTGGAGATCGGTCTTATGCCGAGTCTGGATGTGGCAAAGGCCCAGTACGAAGGATACCTGCGCAACGGTCTCATGCTGCAGTTGCGCAGACTGAAGCTTGGCGATAATGTACAGCAGGCGCACATGCGCAACCGACAGATGGTGAGCAGGTGGGTGCTGGAGAAAGGCAGCGCGGACAGCACCGTGTACCTCTTGAATGAGAATGGCAAGACCTACGTGCGCATCGGCGACTATGATCGGTTGCGTGGGTTGTTCGGTGAATTGCTGCGTGAAGTACAGCGGATAAAGAGCCAGGGCGATCATGAAGCGGCCAAGATGATGATCGAGACCTATGGCGTTCGGGTGGATCAGCAGATCCATGCCGAAGTGCTTCGCCGCAGCGAGAACATCAAGACCGCACCGTATAGCGGCTTCGTTAATCCGGTACTGATCCCCGTGGAGGATGAGAGCGGCCAGATCACGGACATCCGTGTGGAACAGCCGAAGGACTTCGTAACGCAAATGCTCGAATACGGCGAGAAGTACAGCTTCTTGCAGGACGAGAATTAGGATAGATCCAGAAGTGCAGGAAGGGGCGGGCTTCAGGGCCAGCCCCTTTTTCTTTCCGCCATTTTGAAACCTTGGCCGCCGCGTTGGCGTTCTAACCCCATCTATGTAGTTCATAGGTCGATCTGAAGAGTCACGTTGCCCTCGCCCTTGCCGGCGGGGGCTTCGTGCTTCAGTACCATCCAATTCAACGGCACGCTATGTGCTGTTCGGGTGAAGCGAAGGGCGGGGACCCACGAAACTGTCCGCTATTCCCGTTAACTTGTCCGCATGGGATCGGCCAATGGTGTATTCAGAAGCATGGAGGATGGCCGTTCGGTCGATCTCTTCGCCTTTGTGCATGCCGCATTGGAGGGCCGGAAGGATGTGGAAGTGATGGTAGGCTGCGACAGCCACAACCGGCAGCTATATACCCTGTATACCACCACGGTAGTGCTCCGTTACCACAGGAATGGCGCACAAGTGCTATACCGCCGCGAGAAGGCGCCCAAGGTGGTGGACCTTTGGACAAGGCTGTGGGGTGAAGTGGAAAGAAGCCTTGCCGTGGCACAACTGCTAAGGGAAAGTGGACGTATCCCGGTAAGGCGGATCGATATGGACCTGAACAGCGACAACCGTTTCGCCAGCAATAAGCTGCATACGGCCGCCGTAGGTTACATCCGTTCCCATGGTTATGAGCCGCATACCAAGCCGGATCTACTGATCGCCAGTTGGGCGGCCAACGTGCTATGCAACGGTTCGGCCAAGCGTGGCTGAATGTTCGCACACACGCCGCGTTCAACATTGAACACGACTCCACTATATTTGCAGCCCCTGAGCCGAAAGGCCCATTTACCGAAGTGGCGGAATTGGTAGACGCGCACGTTTC
>JAEZCB010000092.1 GCA_023412755.1 Bacteroidota bacterium | reverse complement strand
GCCCCGCTGTACAGCGGGGCGAAACCAAGGACCATCATTTCAAACAACTTCTTCGTGGGAGCACTCGGATTCGAACCAAGGACCCTCTGCTTGTAAGGCAGATGCTCTGAACCAGCTGAGCTATGCTCCCAAAGGGGCGGCAAATATAGTGGTCCTCCTTTAAATCACCTCGGCCACCACGAAAACACTTCCTGTCACCAGTATCAGGTCACTCTCTCCCGCCTTTAGTCGCGCTGTATCATATGCTTCCCGCACTGTTCGGTAGGTCGATCCCTGCAGGCCCGCTTCACCCGCTTGAGTCCGGAGAAGATCGGCATCGAGACCACGGGGAATGTCAGCCTTGCAGAAATAATAGACCGCGTTGGTAGGAAGTTCCGCCAACACGCGCCGCAAGTCTTTGTCGTTCACGGTGCCAAGCACGATGTGGAGATGTGCATGCGGAAACTGTTCAAGCATCCGGCGAACCTGCCTGATCCCATCGACATTATGCGCCACATCGGCATAAGTGGGCGGATCATCATTCAATTTTTGCCAGCGACCCAGCAGTCCGGTATTGGCTACCACTTTCACCAGGCCGGTTCGGATGTGCGCCTCAGTAATTGGCCAACCTTTGCGCTGGAGTTCCCGGATCGCCGTGATCGCGGTGCGGGCGTTGCGCTCCTGGTGCGCGCCAACGAGGCCGATGGAGTAGGGTAGTGGTGAAGTTTGGTCCACGAAAATGAGCGGTGCCTGTACCGCTTCGGCCTTGCGCGTGAAGACCTCGGCCACTTCGCCTCCAGCCTCGCCGATGACTACCGGGATGCCGCGCTTTATGATGCCGGCCTTTTCACCGGCGATCTTCATCAGGGTATCTCCAAGAAGATCCGCATGATCCCAGCCGATGTTGGTGATCACGGCCACTTCAGGTGTCACCACGTTGGTACTGTCCAACCGACCGCCCATTCCCGTTTCCATCACGGCGATATCCACCTTTTCCTGCCGGAACCAGCGCAGGGCCAGCGCCACGCCCCATTCGAAGAAGGATGCTTTCACCGGCTCGAAGCGATCCCGGTATTCCTGGACGAACGTGACCACCGCCTCCTGCGAGATCATGGCGCCATCGATCTTGAAGCGCTCGCGCATGTCCTTCAGGTGAGGCGAGGTGTGCAGGCCGGTCTTCAGGCCCGCCTCCTGCAATACGCTGGCGATCATGTGGCTTGTGCTGCCCTTGCCGTTGGTACCGGCCACATGCACGCATTTCAGGTCACGCTCCGGGTGGCCGAGGATCCCCATCAGCGCGTGCGTGTTGTTAAGGTCGGCCTTGTATGCAGCCTTACCGATGCGTTGGAACATGGGAAGCTGCGCGTAGAGATACGCCAGCGTTTCCTCGTAGGTCACTTGATCACTGCGGATCGAAGATGAAGGTCATCTCGCCCTGCTGCTCGAAGGCACCATCGGGCTTGGCGGTGAAGGTGGCCTGTTTGGCGGCCTTTTCCGCGATGTTGAAGAGGCGGGTATCGGTGGTGTTGCTTTTCGTGAGGTTCCGCTCGGTGAATGTGACCTTTCCCTCCCGATCCACTTTGATCCGAAGTACCACGACTGAGCGGCGTTCGATATTCGGCCGATCTGTGATGTTCGGTCCGCGCACCAGGCCCCGACCCGCCAGACTTATGCTCCAACCCTCACCGGTCATGGAGGAGACCACGCCGCCCGGCTTGCCCGTTTCGATCCCTTCGTTTCCGGGTTCCGTGCTCTCGCCCTGGCCGCCGCCACCGCCACCTTTTCCCCATGTGTTAAGGGCTTCGGCCAGCTTGTTATCGATCGTGGGCTCTTTCGGCTTTTCCGGTTTTGGGTCGGGTTTGGGTGTGGTATCCGGTTTCGGCTTTTTCGGTTTCTCCGGTTTCGGCACAACCACCTCACTCAGGTCATCGGTGGCGACCTCCTCAGGTGTTTCCTGGGTCTGTGGCGTGGGCGCTGCACTCGCCTGCGGTTGACCTGGGTTCGGCGTTTCCTGGTTCCCGCTGCCGGTCATGCTGGTGCCGAAGTCGGCCATGGCAAGTTCGATCCCTTCCTCCTTGGGGAGCGGATCCGGTTGCTTCAGACCGAAGAACAGGAATAGGATAGTAATGAGCACGTGGAAGAGGATCGTTCCGATCATCCCGGTGCGCCGGTCGCGCTCCTGTTCAAGTGCGAATGTGCTCATGCGCGTATCGTTTTTCAGATCCCGTGCCGCCCCGGTCCTCACTCCGGCCGCGTCGCCAGGATCACCCTCCAACTGTTGCGTTTAGCGATGTCCAATACCCCCACCGTTACGCCTGTGGGGACCTTCTGGTCCACATGCATCACGATCGCCGCATCACCCGGATGTTTTGCCATTTCATCGGTAAGTACACGCTCCAGTTGAAGAGGTTCGATCACTTCGTTGTTCACGCTGAAGACCCTTTCCGCATCGATCCGTACGGCCACTTTGGGTTTTTCCTGGGTCTTGTTCGCACTTTTTGGCAGATCCACCGGCAGTGCATAGGGACTCACCAGCGTGCTTACGATCACGAAGAAGATCAGCAGCAGGAATACCAGATCCGTCATGGAGCTCATGCTGAAGCCCGAATCCACCTTATGATTGCCGCGCAGTGCCATTTGTTATCTGCCGTCAGGTCTTGCGGCCAGCGCGATCTTCCAGCGGTTGCGTTTTGCGATATCGAGCACGGTCACCATCAATCCGGTAGGAACGCTCTGGTCCACATGGAATGCGATGGGTTCCTGCGGAATGGATGCCATCTCCTGTTGCAGCACCTGCTCCAGTTCCGCCTCGGTGACCGGGCGGTTGTTCACGGTGATCGTTTGTGTCGCGTTGATGCGGATGGCGACCGGTGCCTTTTTCGGGCTTGTGGCCTGCCCTTTCGGCAGATCCACCGGCAACGCATAGGGACTTACCAGCGTGCTCACGATCACGAAGAAGATCAGCAGCAGGAACACAAGATCCGTCATGGAACTCATGTTGAAACCAGCATTGACCTTATGTGTACCGCGCAGGCTCACTGGTCCTTACTTGGCAGGTTGATCAAGCACATCCATGAATGCGATGGTGTGTGCTTCCATGTTCTGCACCACCTTGTTCACTCGTGCCACCAGGGTGTTGTAGGCGATGTACGCGATGATGCCGATGACCAGGCCGGCCACGGTGGTGACCATGGCCTGCATGATGCCGCCTGAAAGCTGCGCGATCTCCACGCCGGCACCACTGATCTTCATGGTATGGAAGGTCACGATCATACCTATCACTGTTCCAAGGAAGCCGAGCATTGGCGCGGCACCAGCGATGGTGGCCAACACGCTCAGCCCTTTTTCCAGCTGATAGATCTCCAGCTTCCCGGCATTCTCGATGCTTACTTCGATGTCCTTCATCGGTTTCCCGATACGGCTGATACCCTTGTCCAGCATGCGGGCCACGGGGGTGGTGCTGCGCGCGCACAAATTGCGGGCACTGTCGATCTTGCCTTCATGGATGTAGTCGCGGATCTTGTTCATGAAATCCTTCTCCTCGCGGTTAGCCCGCTGGATGGCCATGGAGCGCTCGATGATCAGGTAGATGGCTATCAGCGACATGATGCCCAATGGCCCCATGATGTACCAGCCGCCATTCTGGATGAGTTCCCAGATCGAGATGGTCTCGATCACCGGTTCCGCGCCTGCTACGGCGGTGGTATCCGCGACAGCCTGGCGTGCGGCATCCACATTGTCCTGGATCTGTATGAAAAGCGGTAGACGCATATGGTGGTTCAGTTGGAATGGAACGTTGCTCGGTCCGGGAGTATTTTATGGGTTCAATTGGGCCAGGGCGATCTCGAAGGCCGTACGGGTAAGGTGGGTATGTGCAGGATGCTTCGCGTGGGTGCGTTCAAGGGCACCTTCGATCACCCTGCTCACATCTTCGAAAATGGCCTTATCAGTGAGCTCATTGCTGGTTTGCATGCAGTAGGCGAATACGCGGGCCATGCCACAATTGGCGATGAAATCCGGTATCACGCTCACTCGGGTATCCGCGTTGGACGCTATGGGCCCATAGAAGATCTCTTTGTCCGCGAAAGGCACATTGGCTCCGCTGGAGATCACCTCCAGTCCACCTTCCACCATTCGATCCAACTGTTTCTGGGTCACCAGGCGGCTTGCGGCGCAGGGCAGAAAGATCTCCGCTCCGATGTCCCAGATCTCCTCATTCACTTCGTTGAAGGGCCGCATGGCATCGGTCCTCAACTGATTGCCATCCTTGTTCTCGAAGAGTGAACGCACTTGTTCAGCCGAAAGCCCATCGGGTTCCAGGATGCCACCCGCACGATCGATGATGCCCACGACCAAGGCACCTTCGCGGCTCAGATAGTAGGCGGCGGCGCTTGCCACATTGCCCCACCCCTGCACGATAATGCGTTTGCCGCGCGGATCACCACCGTAGATGCCGTAGTAGTGACGCACGCTTTCGGCCACGCCCCAGCCGGTGATCATGTCTGCCACGGCATATTTCCCCGCTTCCGGCACGAAATGCAGATCGTCCACCACCTTGCTTACGCCGGTGCGCAACTGTTCGATCGCCTTCAGCTTTCCTTCCTCATCGGTGGCGAAGTGGC
>JAEZCB010000228.1 GCA_023412755.1 Bacteroidota bacterium | reverse complement strand
ATCCAGATCGATGTGCCGCCCTGCACGGTGAACTTCAAGGATATCGATATAACCGCGCACCCGGAGTTGGTGGCCCTGGGCCGTGATCCCATGGACTTCAAGGCCGAGTGGGACAAGTACAAGATGTGGGATCTGAAGATGGTGAACGATGAGCCGACCTTCCGCGCCTACTCCATGGCGAACCATCCGGCGGAAGGGAACATCGTTATGCTGAACATCCGTATCGCCACCCCACCATGGGATCGTGCCACGAACGGATGGATGGATGTGAACCCCGGTATCTGCTCCAGCTACGTCTTCAACGCGAAGCCTGGCGACAAGGTGACCATCAGCGGTCCGTACGGCGAATTCTTCATCAAGCCCACCGATGCGGAGATGCTCTACATCGGTGGTGGTGCGGGCATGGCACCCATGCGCTCCCACCTTTTCCACCTCTTCCACACACTGAAGACCGGCCGCAAGGTCACCTATTGGTACGGTGGCCGAAGCAAGCGCGAATTGTTCTACCTGGACCATTTCAACAGCATCGCACGGCAGTTCCCGAACTTCAAGTTCTTCGTGGTGCTCAGCGAACCGCTGCCTACGGATAACTGGAAGGTGAAGAAGGACATCCATGATGAGGAGGGCGATGGCTTCACCGGTTTCGTCCACCAGGCGGTGATCGACCAGTACCTCAAGAAGCACGAGGCTCCCGAGGACATCGAATTCTACTTCTGTGGACCTCCCATGATGAACGCCGCCGTACTGAAGATGGTGGATGATTGGGGAGTGCCCAAGGAGAATGTGAGCTTCGACGATTTCGGCGGTTGAGGACCAACCCACCCAACATGCGAACCCCGGTCCATTGGCCGGGGTTCGTTATTCTGTAGAAGTCTTGAGAAGCTACTGCGTCAAACGGCGCTTCACTTGTACCGTATATTCAATGGTCGTGAAATTGAACATTCCATTGGCCATACCCGTTCACTTCACCATCATTAGCAACACATGAGCAACAAAAAGATCACGGTCGCCGCTGGCGATGGAATTGGGCCTGAGATCACGGAGGCCGTGCTCCGTATCCTCGATGCCGCGGATTGCGGGCTGCGGTATGACAGGATCGAGGTCGGGGAAAAGGTCTACCTCAGCGGCAACACCAGTGGTATCCCTACAGACGCATGGGATACACTACGCCACAACCCGATCTTTTTGAAAGGCCCCATAACCACACCGCAGGGTGGCGGCTACAAAAGTTTGAACGTCACCATACGCAAGACCCTCGGACTTTTCGCCAACGTAAGACCATGTCGTAGTTACCACCCTTTCATACGCACGCAACACCCGGACATGGATGTGGTGGTGGTGCGCGAGAACGAAGAGGATCTGTACGCTGGCATCGAGCATCGGCAGACCACCGATGTGTACCAGTGCCTGAAACTGATCTCCATTCCCGGCACGGAAAAGATCGTCCGCTACGCCTTCGACCACGCGCGCAGCAACGGCCGCAAGAAAGTGACCTGCCTGGTGAAGGACAACATCATGAAGCTCACCGATGGACTCTTCGCGGACATCTTCCGCAAGGTGGGCAGGGAATATCCGGAGATCGAACAGGAAACGCAGATCATCGACATCGGCACGGCGCGCGTGGCAACACGTCCGGAGCGCTACGATGTGATCGTTACGCTGAACCTGTATGGTGACATCATCAGCGATGTCACCGCCGAACTCACCGGCAGTGTGGGCATGGCCGGAAGCGCGAATATTGGCGACAGGATCAGCATGTTCGAGGCCATACACGGATCGGCCCCGGACATCGCAGGTAAAGGCATCGCGAACCCGAGCGCGATGCTCAACGCCGCCTGCATGATGCTGGTGCATATGGGCATGCCGCAAAAGGCCGAAGCCATCCAGAACGCCTGGCTGAAAACGCTGGAGGATGGGATACACACCGGTGATGTGTACCAGGAAGGTGTAAGCAAAGTGAAAGCCGGCACCAGGGAATTCACTGACGCTGTGATCCAGCGGCTGGGCAAGAAGCCCTCAACACTCAAGGCGGTCGAGATGAAGGGAGGGCGGATGCCCCGTTTCGAATACGATCGCCCCGAGGTGAGGCGTGAACTGTGCGGGGTGGACATGTTCGTGGCCAGCGCCACGGATGGCCCGGATGCACTCGCGGAAAAGTTGAAAAAGGCAGCTGCCGGCACTTTGCAATTGAAGCTGATCACCAATCGAGGTGTGAAAGTGTGGCCCGATGGTTTCCCCGAGACCTTCTGCACCGACCATTGGCGCTGCCGGTTCGTGGGAACAGGTGTGGATGTGAAGGCCGCGAAAGCACAGTACATCGCCATCGATAAAGGCGCCGTACCCAAACTCCTGCAGCAACTCCATGAGGCCGGCATCGATGTGGTGAAGACCGAGAACCTCTACCTCTTCGATGGGGAGCGCGGATTCTCCCTTGGCCAGGGCGAGTGATCATCGGTGATCACATCAAAGTATTCGATCAGGCCATAGAGTGGAAGGGGAATTGGTCGCCATCACCTATTTCTTCGTCTTCGTGCAGACGGAGAACGATGGCGCGGTATCCATCCCCCATTCGGCCTTGTTAGGCATGAGAATGCCGCACACGGCCACGGCCAGGCAGATGTATTCCAATGGCAAGTGTCGTATGGTGGACCGGGATCTCCTGGCCCAAGGTTTTTCCGGAGCTTCCATGAACCATGCATTGCCTCAATGCAATGTGATCCATTGGGTAGTGCAGACGCCCATCCTCAAGTTCGCATGGGTATCTTCGCGCCGCATTCCGAGACCCATGACCGACGCCATTTTCCAAAGCCCCGCCCCCATCAATGAACCCGTTAAAAGCTATGCACCTGGCACACCGGAGCGCGAACAGCTGATCCAGGAATACGATCGAATGATGGCCGGGGAGCGGGAACTTCCGATGTGGATCGGTGGCAGACCGGTAGAGACGAAAGACCGGCGTATCGTTCGTCCGCCGCACCAGCACAAACATGTACTCGGGTATGGTCACTTCGGTGACAAGAAGCATGTGCAACAAGCGATCGACGCGGCATTGAAGGCGAAGCCCGAATGGGAGATGATGCGATGGGAAGACCGTGCGGCGATCTTCCTGAAGGCGGCCGACCTGATCGCCGGTCCATACCGATGGAAGATCAATGCGGCCACCATGCTCGGGCAGGGTAAGAACGCCTTCCAGGCCGAGATCGACAGTGCGTGTGAGTTCGCGGATTTCCTGCGGTTCAATGTGCACTACATGCAGCAGATCTACCGCGACCAGCCCTTCAGTCCGGCTGGCACCTGGAACCGTCTCGAGTATCGCCCCTTGGAAGGTTTCGTCTTCGCATTGACCCCGTTCAATTTCACCGCTATCGCGGGCAATCTTCCCAGCGCGCCTGCCTTGATGGGCAACGTGGCGGTATGGAAATGTGCCGATACGCAGATCTACAGCGCACAGGTGATCATGGACATCTTCCGCGCTGCCGGACTACCCGATGGTGTGATCAACCTGATCCATGTTGAAGGCGCCGATGCCGGAGATGTGATCTTCAGTCATCCGGAGTTCGCCGGACTCCATTTCACTGGAAGCACAGGCGTGTTCCGTTTGCTATGGAAGACCATCGCCAACGGTCTTGAGACCTATCGCAGCTATCCCAGGATCGTAGGCGAGACCGGTGGAAAGGATTTCGTGGTGGCCCACAGAAGTGCCGATCCAACAGAGGTGGCCACGGCGCTCAGCCGCGGTGCCTTCGAGTACCAGGGCCAAAAATGCAGTGCCGCCAGCCGCGCGTACATCCCCGGCAACATCTGGCCGGAAGTGAAAAGGGAACTGCAGGAAGACCTCGCCAGTTTCAAGATGGGTAGCCCACGGGACTTCTCCAACTTCATCAATGCGGTGATCGATGAACGTGCGTTCAAGAAGATCAGCGGCTACATCGATGGTTTCGCAAAGGGTGGCAAGAACGTGGAGGTGATCGCGGGAGGCAAATATGATAACAGCGAAGGCTGGTTCATTGAACCCACGGTGGCCGTGGCGAAGGATCCAACATACACCACCATGTGTGAAGAGATCTTCGGACCTGTACTCACGATCCATGTATATGATGAGAACAAGTGGGAAGAAACGTTGAAGATGGTCGACGCTACCAGCCCGTACGCCCTTACTGGCGCCATCCTTAGCAACGATCGGAAGGCGATCGTCCAGGCCACCACGCACCTGCGGAACAGCGCCGGTAACTTTTACATCAACGACAAACCGACAGGTGCTGTCGTAGGCCAGCAACCCTTTGGGGGAGCCCGCGGCAGCGGCACCAATGACAAGGCCGGCAGCTACCTGAACCTGATCCGCTGGGTGAGCCCACGCACGATCAAAGAGACCTTCGTTCCTCCCACGGATCACCGGTATCCGTTCCTGGGATGAGGGCATTCGATCCAAAGGTGCTTGGTTCGAGCGAGCCGGTCGTGACCTTGACCGCGTGGAGTTGTGGCCGATCCTTCTGAAAGTGGCGAGTCGGAATATGCGAGGGTGGAGCGTCAAATGGGCATCAGCCCTGTCGATCCTGTTCTTGATCCTGATCACGTGCTGCAATGCGGCAAATGCCCAGATCGCCGATCAGACCAACGGCTGGTACATGTACTTCGGTAACCACCGGCTGAGCGAACGCTGGGGGGTGCACTCCGAATACCAATGGCGGCGACATGGTTTCGTGGAACATTGGATGCAATCACTGGTGCGGATCGGAGTCAACCATCATTTGCCGGGTGGAGTGATCATATCCAGTGGTTATGGTTGGATCCGTTCCTTTCCTTACGGGGAACAACCCATTCCGGCCGAATTCGATGAACACCGGCTATGGCAGCAGCTCGTATTTGGCCAACAGATAGGACGTTTCCACTTCCAGCACCGATACCGGCTGGAACAACGCTGGATGGAACAGAAGACCCTGGTGGAGGGTGGCGATGACTTCGAGCGCATGGGTATGATCTTCAGGCAGCGGATGCGCTACCGGTTCTTCGTATCGATCCCACTCATTGGTCCGGAGCTTTCGGATAACAGTCTCTTCCTTGCATTGTATGATGAGCCTTTCATCCAGTTCGGCAGCAACATCGGGTTGAATGTGCTGGACCAGAACCGGCTCTATGCCGCTTTAGGTTGGCGCATTGATAAGAACAGGAACGTTCAGATCGGATACCTGAACCATTATTGGATAAAGCCGGATGGTGTCCGCGCCGAACGCAATCATACGCTGCAGGTGGGGATCACCTGGGATCTGGACCTTAGACCTTAGCAAGTACCGATCTGCTGGCGGGGACGTATCGCCATATGAGAAGAGAGATCTTATTTGCGGGCATAGTATCATTTACGCCTCCACCACCACTTTTCTGTAATGCCGGCCTTCCCCGAAGTAGCAGGTCGAACGGGGCACATCCTCCAAGGCCCATCTATAACCGGACGCTCTCCATGAGCCATCAACGGCTGCTGATCTTCGCAACATTCATCAGAATGTTCATGCGATCGCTGCTTGGCCCTCAATGATCTGAGCGAATGATCGAGCGACACAGGGGTGGTGTTGTGGCATACTGGGGATACAGGCGATCCAACACCATTGACAACTCGCAAGGCGACCAATGACCTGTTCATAGATCTCGCAGCCATTCAATACTGATCCCTCCATATCCAACAATAACCCCCAACTTCGGCACAGTTTTCACGTTAAGGCACTGAAGCCCCGCTCATGACATCAGCAAAAGCTGAAGCCACATGTCCTCAGAAGTCGCACTCGTCCAAGGAGTCGCGGCGCATTTCCCTTTATCTCTTTTTTGCCCTTCTCACCTTTCTCACACTTTCACCCGCATTCGCGCAGCAGAACGACGAGCCCCTCACCCGCATGCTCTTCGTCTTCGATGCCAGCAACAGCATGAACGCCTTCTGGGGCGGCCGCCCGAAGATCGAGACAGCACGCGAGCTACTCCTCACCTCGCTCAAGGAACTCGAAGGCAAACCGAACCTCGAACTCGCCCTCCGGCTCTACGGACACCAGACACCGATCAAGCCCGGACAACAGGACTGCGATGATACCTGCCTCGAAGTCCCGTTCAGCGGCAACAGCATCCCGGACATCCGCAGCACGCTCCGATCGGTACGCTGCCTCGGCACCACGCCGATCGCGCGATCGCTGGAATAAGCAGCCGGCGATTTCCCCTCGAAGAACATCCGAAGCGGCGATCAGAAAGTGCGCAACGTCATCATCCTCATCACCGATGGCATCGAGGCATGCGATGAAGATCCCTGCGCCGTAAGCCGCGCGTTGCAGGCCAAAGGCATCGTGCTTAAACCCTTCGTGATCGGCGTCGGTCTCGAGGATGCTGACAAGTACAACCTGCAATGCGTGGGCAACTACTACGA
>JAEZCB010000223.1 GCA_023412755.1 Bacteroidota bacterium | reverse complement strand
TGGTGAGGCCATTGAATTTCAGGTCGCTTATCCGGAGGCTCTGGTTCACATCCAGCTCTTCGATGTCCAGGTCCAGCGTAGGCGGGATATTGGATGGCAACCCTTTCACACGAAGTTTGCGCATCGTCTGGGTGAGCTTGCCCCCTTTACGGACACCGATGGGTTGGCCCTTCAGGCGAAGTGAAAGAGTGGTCTTCGCCTCCTTGCCATCCTGTATCTGGAGGAAATCCATGTGGAGCACCTGATCTGTGGTGGGGTGGAATTGCTTCTGCTGCACCATGGCGAGCACCTGGCTGCCATCCAGGTCCAGTTCAATGGTATGCACTTCCGGTGTGAAGACCACCTTGCGAAGGGCGGCCTCATCCACGCTGAAATGCACCGGCTTTTCTCCACCGTAGAGTACACAAGGCACGCGCTTCTCGCGGCGCAGTTGCGCGGCATCCTTGGTGCCGGTGGCGTTGCGGACCGTGCCGCTGAGGGTGATCTTGTTCATGATCGAAAGGGTGGTTAGGCAATGATAAAATGGCTGCTGATGCTCTCGTGGCTGCGAACCCGGCGGATCACATCGGCGAAGAGTTGTGCCACGGAAAGTTGCTTGATCTTGGTGGTGCCGGCCAACTTCTCCGGGGCGACCGGTATGGTGTTGGTCACGATCAATTCGGTGAGCTGGCTGTCCTGTATCCGTTGGCAGGCATTGCCGCTGAGTACGGCATGGGTGCAGATGGCCCGGACGGTATTCGCGCCTTGTTCCATCATCATGTCCGCGGCCTTGGTAAGAGTGCCGGCGGTGTCCACCATGTCGTCCATGAGCACCACATCCTTGCCTGCCACTTCGCCGATCACCGTCATGCTCTCCACCTGGTTGGCCACCTTGCGCTGCTTATAGCAGATCGCCATGTCCACGCCAAGGTGTTTGGCGTAGGCGCTGGCGCGCTTGGTGCCTCCGGTATCCGGTGCGGCGATCAACAGGTCTGGCAGCCCCATCTCCTTGATGTATGGCAGAAAAATGCTGCTGGCGAACAGATGGTCCACGGGTACTTCGAAGAAGCCTTGGATCTGGTCCGCATGGAGGTCCATGGTCATCACCCGGTCCACGCCAGCGGCGGTGAGCATGTTGGCCACCAGCTTCGCCCCGATGCTAACGCGCGGCTTGTCCTTGCGATCCTGTCTGGCCATGCCAAAGTAGGGGATCACCGCCACGATACGTTTAGCGCTGGCACGGCGTGCGGCATCCACCATCAGGAGCAGTTCCAGAAGATTGTCTCCGGGAGGAAATGTGCTTTGGACGATAAAGACCAATTCACCCCGCACCGTTTCCTCGAAACTTGGCTGGATCTCCCCATCGCTGAACCGGTTGAGGGACACCTCGCCCAGACGTTCACCACTGGCCAATGCGATCTCCTCCGCGAGGTAGCGCGTGGCTGTGCCGCTGAAGATCTTGGAACTTTCCTGCATGGCTTTCGCTCCACCGGGGGCTAAGGGGCTGCAAATGTAGCGATCTTCCGCTGGTTATCAACACCTGTTGGTGAACGTTATATGCCCTTGGGAGAGCGCTTGTTCCACCCATTGCGGCCACTTATTTGCTGAACTTCGCACCGATAGATGGCCAGAAAACATTCTAATACGCCTCCCGGGCAACTCGCTCAGGAGGTACTCGCCGTGATCCGGCAGGCAGGCCGCAACGGCATCACAAGTCAGCAGATAGCCTTACGGCTCGGTCTCAAGGAGAAGGGGAAACGCTACCAGGTGTACGATGCTTTAGAGCACTTGCTGGATGCGGGACAGGTAGAGGATGGCCCAAAGGGCCGCTATGTCGCCACCGGCAGAGAGCAGGACCAGGATAGTGGCCGGCCGGAGGGGCATATCGACATCATAGCCAGCGGCGCTGGATATGTGCGGATGGAAGGTGCGCAGGAGGATGTGTATGTCCATAACCGCAACATCGGCACCGCTTTGCATGGTGACAAGGTGCTGATCAAACTCTCCGGAGGGCGCGGAGGCAGGCAGGAGGGCAAGGTGCTCCAGGTGCTGGAGCGGCGCCGCAAGGAATATGTTGGCACCATTCACAGGCAGCAAGGGCGCATGATCCTGGTGGCCGATGACCAGCGGATCCAAAAACCCTTTGTGATCCCGGCAGGCGATGCCATGAATGCCAGCGACGGGGACAAGGCGATCATTGAACTGGCCGAATGGCGCGATCCGCATGAACTTCCCAAGGGACGCGTGATACGGGTACTTGGCCGCGCCGGGGAACACAATGTGGAGATGCACGCCATACTCGCGGAATTCGGACTTCCGCTGGAATTCCCGGAAAGTGTGCTAAAGGCATCCAAAGAGATCGAAAGAGGCATCAATGAAGAGGAGATCGCCAGGCGCCGGGATGTCCGATCCATCCCTACGCTCACCATAGACCCGGAGGATGCCAAGGATCTGGATGATGCACTAAGCATCCGCAGGCTGAAGAATGGCAACTGGGAGGTGGGTATCCATATAGCCGATGTAAGCCATTATGTGAGACCCGGATCGGTGCTGGACATGGAGGCTGCAGCGCGCGCCACCAGCGTCTATCTGGTGGATCGGGTGGTGCCCATGCTGCCGGAAGCATTGAGCAATGATCTCTGTTCCCTTCATCCGGACACCGATAAGTTGAGCTTCAGCGCCATCTTCGAGTTGGATGACCAGGTGCGGATCAAAAAAGAATGGTTCGGGCGCACCATCATGCGTAGCCAACGCCGATTCGCCTATGCCGAGGCACAGAACATCATAGACGGGCATGTGGTGGACGGACCTGCGGCACGGTTCAAGGATGAGGTATTGCAACTCCACCGGCTGGCGGAGGTGCTGCGCAGGGAGCGTATGGCCAATGGTGCCCTGGAGATCGGGGGCAACGAGGTGAAATTCCGGTTGGATGAAGAGGGGCGCCCGTTAGGTGTCTATGAAAAAGTACTGGGCGAGGCCAACTGGCTCATAGAAGAGTTCATGTTGCTTGCCAACAAACGCGTGGCCAACTGGGTGCATCAACAGAAAAAGGGCAACAGCATACCGCCATTCATCTATCGGGTCCACGATCTTCCGGACCCGGAGAAGGTGGATCAGTTGCGCATGCTGGCCAAAAGCTTCGGCCACGACCTGGTGCAGAAAAAAGGAGAGGATCTGCCCCATGCGATCAACCGTTTGCTGAAAGATGTACAGGGAAAGGAGGAGGAGAACATGATAAAGCAGGTGGCCATCCGCAGCATGTCGAAAGCCATTTACAGCACAAAGAACATCGGCCATTACGGGCTGGCATTCGAGCACTACACCCACTTCACCTCCCCCATACGCCGTTACCCGGATCTACTCGTACACCGTGCGATGGCGCACTATCTGGCCGGCGGGAAGCATTTGAATGAAGGAGATCTGGAGCTGAGCGCGAAACACAGTAGCCGCATGGAAAAGCAGGCCGCTGATGCGGAACGCGCCAGCATCAAATACAAGCAGGCGGAGTTCCTGCTGGCGCGCATTGGACAAACATTCCAGGGTATCATAAGCGGTCTTACCAACTGGGGCATCTATGTGGAGCTGGTAGAGAATAAATGCGAAGGCATGATCGGTCTGCGCGATCTGCCTGGGGACGTTTACCGCTTCGATCAGGAGAAGTACAGCGTGGTGGGCCAACGAACCGGCCGCAGATTCCGGCTTGGCGATGAATTGATGGTGTCCGTAAGGGCTGTGGACATGGACCGGCGTACGGTGGACTTCTCCATAGCGGATGATGATGAACGCGGACCGGTCACCACCAGTGGAAAGTTCGAGCGAAGGAAGAACCCCCAATTGAAAGGCCGTACGACCAGCCGTGGACGCGCCACCGCGAAGGGGAAGGGAAAGAACAGGTCCACAACAACGAAGAAGGGTTCTGGCAGGAAGAAGAAAGGAGGCTGACGGGTTCCTACCCTATGGGCATGCCCTGGTATTAACTTCACCCGAAATACGTGGAACATGCTCGATGGTATCATAAGTGAATTGAAGGATCGTGTTGGCGGCGATCTGATCCAAAAGGCCGGGCTCAGCAACGAAAAGGCCGGGGCCGCCGTGGAGGAAGCGGGAGCCTCCCTGAAGGATATCAGTGAGAAGGAAAGTCCTTCTTCATTGATGGAGATGTTCAGTAGTGGCGGTGTTTCCGGGATCTCGGACAAGCTCGGCCAGGACTACATGGGCCGTCTTACCAGCAAACTGGGATTGGATCCGGCCACGGCGAGCAAGGTGAAGGACATGGTGCTGCCTGCATTGATGTCCCTGCTTGAAAACAAGGGAGGTGGCATGCTCGGCTCATTGCTTGGTGGCAAAGGTGGCGGTGCGGGCGACATAGCCGGAAAGCTTGGCGGACTCGGCAAGATGTTCGGGAAAGGATAGCTGGGGGAGGACCTAGGCTTCCACTTATTGTTCGGGCCTTCGCCGAGGGCCACCATGTGTGATCACACCAGATTCAGCCGCCGTGCCAGATCATCCTTGTAGCTGCCGCCGATCGGGATCGTTTTCTTATCGTTCTCCAGGATCAGGTTCGGCTGCTCTATGGCCACGATCTTGTCCATACGCACGATGAAGCTGCGGTGCACCCGAATGAAGTCCGCATCGGGCAGCTTTGCCTCGATATCCTTCATGGTGCTGTGTATGGTGTAGCGCGTATTCAGCGTGTTGATCACCACGTAATCCTTCAACGCTTCAATGAAATAGATGTCGTTCATGTTGAGCTTCACCAGGCGGCTGTTGCTCTTCACGAACATCATATC
>JAEZCB010000260.1 GCA_023412755.1 Bacteroidota bacterium | reverse complement strand
ACGATGCGCAGGGCAAGCTCGCGAAACTGGTGGGCCTGTTCTCGTTGTTCGCGGTATTCATCGCATGTCTCGGGTTGTTCGCGCTGGCTTCCTGGACGGCACAGAAACGCACGCGCGAGATCGGGATACGCAAGGTACTTGGTGCTGAGATGGGCCAGATCACTTATCTGGTGACACGTGATTTTCTTGTGCTGGTGGTGCTTGCATCGCTGATCGCCGTGCCGCTCGCGTGGTACGGTGTGCAGCGTTGGTTGGAGACGTTCGCCTTCCGCACGTCGATCGATCCGGGGGTGTTCGTGGGTGCGGGTCTGGTGGTGCTGCTGATCGCGGCGCTCACGGTGAGCTTTAGGGCGGTGCGTGCGGCGCAGACGGATCCGGTGAAGGCGTTGAGGTGGGAATGATCAGCGCAGCATGCTCCACCATCGCTGCTAAAGATCTGACAGCCCCAGCGGTCGTGTATCCAGTAGCGCATGGACCAGGGATCATAAACCGGCACCAGCACATCATTGACCTCATCGCTATTCGGTATGAAGGTGTTCGGGATGAAAACGGGATGTACGCAACTATCGAACACCGTGATGCTCGAAGAAGTGGCACAATAGCATCCACAGGAGGAGGAGAAGGAAATAACGCATGTTAAGACGATCGAATAATAGACGGATCACCGTAGGATCAACGTTCTTTGTAGTGGTGAAGCGTTGGATCGAACACCCGTGGGTTTGGTAAGAACCATTCATCACGGGAAAAGCAACGATCAAGCTTCATCTCCTGTCTTGGTGAAAAAGTGTCCACAAGACGCGGACACTGTGCTCAAAATGGGGTGAGGGGTTCAGGGCAAGAAGGTTGTTTTCGGAACACGACCATCAGTTCAGGAGCTTCTCCCCCGCGAGCAAAGCTCATGTCCCTCATGCAGAGAACCCAGGGTTTCCAACCCATGTCCTGCGTCCTCAACTGAAGCGGAAACCGGCGCTATAATGGCACCACCTCCAATGTAGGACAGCCGGGCTGACCGGTGGAACTGTAGAAATCGATGAACCGTAGCTTATGCAGCAGACCGTCATGGCTGCGGACGATGAAACATAGACCCTGGTCCACTGTGTAAGAACCGGTGTCGAAGGAATAATACTTCCAATCATACCCGATGATGTCCCTTTTGCTTTCGAAAGGGAATGCTTCGGCCTGCTGTGGTCCGATCTCCTCGAAGATCGAATTCGGGATCCTGGCCACCTGGGTCATGCTCCCATCCACGAGCACGCCGGAAACGATGTAGGGTAGATAAGGAACATAGAATTGATGTGTGTATTGGGTGAAGACCAGATCCCAAGTGCCGCGCTCCGGTTCTATGACCATTGGACCATTCGCGAAGCTGAAATAGGTATAGGTGCGGGTTGGATCCTTCTGCAAAGTGATCGAGCCATGCCCGCTTCCATCCAATCCAGCCCATTCGAATATGTAATTGGAATGATCAACGCTGTTCACCCTCACTTTGCGGAATCCCAAATGTGCCCCGAACGCATTGAATCCCAGGTCCAGCAGGTAAACGTTCCCCGTTGCGCGCCAATCTCCGAAAGCGGTGCTGTCCGGATGGCCGCTCGGAGCATCTATGCGCCGGCCCGCATACATACCAATGGTATCCGATGGTTGCGTGATCTCCACCGCGCCCAGGTCCCACGCCGTCATCAACCGCGAACCGTTCAGCATCACCCGCCAGCCTTGGTCCGCACTTTCGAACGCCAGATCCCAGACGGTCTTGTTATTGGTGGAGACAATGTTGCCGGTGGACAGATCTACCCATACCTGGTCCTGGTATGCGCTACCCATACAAACCGTCATGGTCCTGGCTTCACCTAGAGTATGCGCGGGAACAGGCAACTCCTCCTTCATGCAACCGCTTAGAAGCATGATCGACAAAAACCCGATGGTGGTGTTCCTTATCATTGGGTCTTCTTCTTCAGATCCATTTCCAAGCGCAGGAAATAGGTGCGGCCGGTGGTCATGGGGATCGAACCTCCCCCACCACTGTGAATGCCTCCGGCCAGTGCCGCGTTCACGTTCTGAACATCGAAAAGATCCTTGCATCCAGCGGTGATCGCGAAACGTTTGCTCCAAAGTTGCTTGGTGATCGTGGCATCCGCCATTTGGAAAGGCGAGATGGTACTGCGCATCACTTCATCCTCGCCCACCTGCACATAGTTCGCCTGTTCTCCCTGGTATTTCCAGAAGATCGACGCACTCCACCCCTTCCGCAACCATTGCCTGGTGAACGAGCCACGCACTTCCGGTGTGAAGAGATACCCTTCATTCAAGCTGGCCGATAGCTCATCGTGCCTGCCGGTGATGGCGCCACCCAATGAAATGATATAATGACCATTGTCCCAACTGGTGCCGATGCTGCCCCCTAGTGTCCGGAACTCACCGATGTTGACATAGCTGTACCGCGTTCCCCCGACCAGTGCGAGTGTGATGAGGTCATCGATGATGTTGTGGAAAACGGTGATCTCACTTTTATACACGCCTTTGTTCTTCGCATGGCGATAACTGAGGGCGGTGCTGATGTTATGCGAACGTTCCGCGTTCAGATCTTCGTTGCCGATGATGTCGTGATTGACATCCACAAAGAAGAAATACAGCTCCTTGAGCGAAGGGGCCCTGAAACCTTGCGCGTAAGAAGCACGCCATGTGAACCCTTTGTTCACTTGCCAGCGCACGTTGAGCGATGGGATCACAGGGGCACCATACCGGGTGTTGTATGCCGCTCTTAAACCTGGGCGAATGGTGATCTTCTCCAACGGACGGTATTCCAAGCTTGCAAAGACCGCATAGTCCCCGATCTCCTGTTCCCCACCACCGATACGTTCACCGGTACCGGTCTCCAGATTCAGATCCATGCCTGCTTCATAGGCCAGCTTGGAACTATCTGGTGCTGACGAGAACACCGCACGCACGTTGTTCAGTGTGAAGCGGGTGGTATCCTGCATGCCCTCGATCTCCGCGAGCTGTTCTCCCAACGTGGTAAGATCTCGGAACCAAGTGTTCCGTGTGCGGCCATAACGGTCATGCGCAGCATGGAAATTCAACCGTTTTCCATTATTGAAACGTCCTTCAACAAAAACGGCATTATCCAGACGCAGGGTGGTGTAGCGTTCATCAAAAGCCGTTTCAAAGAACGGTGCGCGAGGACGGCCTTTGTTGATGATGACATCGTGCATGCCTTCACCTTTGTACCCAAAGGTCCATCGTTGACCGGTCCAGCGGTAGTTGAGGCGGCCGAAATACTGCTCACGCGGCTTCCATTGCTGGTAGCGGTTGGTATCAGCGAGCGCAGGAGCGAAGCTTGGTATGCCCGGCCGCGAAGGATCCCATCCAGAAAAGAAATTACGGCCACCGGTGATCACCAATCCATGGTGCCCCCAATGGCGCGTTGCAGTGGCCGTGGTGTTCAGCCGGCCGATATGTTCGGCATAAGCGGCAGCTTTCAGAGAACCCGGTGCGCCACCGCTTTTCCTGGTGATCAGGTTGATCGTACCAGCAAGTGCATTGGTGCCATAATTCACGCTGAGCGGACCTTCTATGATCTCCACCCGTTCTATGCCCGTGAGGTCGATCTGTGCGAGATCGATGTTGCCATCCTGGCGACCGATAACGGGGATGCCATCGATCAGGATCTTCACATTCTCGCCACCCATGCCCTGCATGCTCATGGAGGTGCCAAGGACGTTGTCCTGCGCCAGCCGGATGTTCAACTCATTCCGCAAGGCCTCACCAAGGTTGTTAGCGGCCATGCGGTCGATCTGTTGTCTGTCCAACACCTTCACCCGATGCACTGCGCGTTCCGGCGCTGTTGGAGCATACTGGCCAGTGATCACCACCTCCGGCAGGTCGTATGAGCCGCGCTCCAATTGATAGGTGCGGTCGCCTAGATCATGGATCGTGTCCGTGTAGGTATTGAAACCTACGAAGCTCACACGCAGCACCAGGCCGTGCCGGACATCCCCTGATGATATGGGGAGTACGACCTTTCCATCCGCTGCTGTCACGGTCATCTGGCCATCTCCGCCGATCAATGGCTGCCATACGATGTGGGCGTAAGGGATGCCATGGCCATTCACAGCATCCTGTACCATGACCGTGAGCTGTGCTTGAGAAGCCAACAGCCCGGACCACATGCACAGCAGGAGTATGATCCGCTTTAGATCGAACATGCCTTTCCCATCACAGGACAGAGCACAAAGGACTTGCGATCAGGCAGCTTGCTGTGTCATGGGAGCGTAAACCTGCACCAACTAACGATCGTCATTTTTCCTTCCGTACTGGTAAATGCATTTGTATATGGACCGCCTTACCCGGCAACAAAAAGCCCCGGACGCGATGTCCGGGGCTTCGATCGGAGCAACGACCTGGATCATTCTATCACGAGACGCTGGCTGGCGGAAACACCCGCACCTACCAACCGCACCACATACATGCCACCAGGGAGCGGGCTGATATCCATGGTGTGCAATGTGCCATTATCCAAACCGGTCAACATCTGCTGGGACACCATGCGGCCGCTCATATCGTGCAGCGTCACCACGGCATTCCGGATATCACCGCCGATCAAGAGCTGTACATGACCGTCTCGTGCCGGATTGGGGAACAGGGTGAAGTACTCATTGCCATTCAGCACCTCTTCCACGCTCACTGCGCTCATAAGTTGTTGCGTGAAGCTGATATCGCCCGTGCTGGCACCACCGAATTCGAAGAACAACAGTTGCCACACGTTGCCATCAGCATCATACACAAAGAAGGAGAGATCTTCATCATACTCATACTGGAAGGTCTGCATGTTGAATGTCTTCCAGTCGTAGCCGATGGTGTTGATGTGGTTGGAATATTCCCCCTCCTGCCAATCGGCCAACGCAGGTTCGACCCCATCCACACGAAGCGCGGGTCTGTTGCGGTTGGTGAGCACCCCTGTTACGGGATAGGCTGAAGGTGAAAGTGCCACGTATTTGGTGAATACCAGGTCCCAATCGCTGGAAGCCGGCTCCCTGTCGATCACCTCGGCGTTATCCAACGAATAGTAGCCGAAATTCTTACCCGCGAACCCTCCTTTGGAAAGCGTGCCGGTCTGCTCATTCGATCCATCCAAAGAAGCCCATGTGAAGGTGTATGTACTGGAGACCAACCCATCGATGCGCAGTTTCTTGTACTCGCCGTTGGCCAGTTTCAACACGAAGATGCTATCCCCGGCCACCTGATGGGTAACGAAATTGTACATGCCCCAACCCAGATCGAATTCATCTTCGGTAAGTCCTTGATTCAACGCGCCATGGCTCCAGGAGGTATCGCTGTTGTGGATGCGGATCCAGCTTGCCGCCATGCCGGTGGTATCCACATCATTCCAACTTGCGACAGCATAGGGTGCTTTCCACGCTTGCATGCCTTTGGCTGTGTTCACAAGGATACTGGCGGTGAATCCGGGGATCTCAAAGGCCAGGTCCCACTCATTGAGCGGACGGCTGTCCACCACACCATTCTGTAGGCTGTAGTAGGTCTGGACGGCGTTGCCAGGTCCGGTGGTCACGGTGACCGTTTCCTGAGCCTGAATGGCGGTGAACAGAAAGGAGAACCCGAACAGGGTAAAGTATTTCATCGAATTTGCTTTTGAACGATGGTGCAAAGCAAATGCGGCACAGGGGCCACCTC
>JAEZCB010000167.1 GCA_023412755.1 Bacteroidota bacterium | reverse complement strand
AACCACTTTGGACACAGGCCACATTGGTGGATATCGCATCGAACCAGATCGCCATGCAACGTTGGCATGATGCCATAGCCACCCTGCGCGAGGCTCAGGAGATCGCCATGCGCAACGGGTATTCGGAAGGCCGCATGTTCATCCACAACCGGCTCTATTTCGCCTACAAACAACTTGCACAGTTTGACAGTGCATTGGTGCACCTGGAACAGCGCCATATTTTGAAGGACTCGCTCGAAGGCTTGGAAGTAGTGGACAAACTGGCCCAGCAAGCGCTCCGCCATGCCTTCGAGAAACGCCAGTATGCGGACAGCCTGTTGCATGAACAACAGCTGATGCAGGAACGGCTCAATGCCGAGACCGCTGTGCGCAACGAACGCGATCGCATGCAGACCATGGCAGGGAGCGGCGCCGTACTGTTGCTAGGCTCCACACTTGTATATGCTCTTGACCGGCGCCGCAGGAAGGAACGTTTTGAAAAAGAAGCGGCCCTATTGGAGACCAGAGCATTGCGCAGTCAGATGGACCCGCACTTCATCTTCAATGCGCTCAACAGTATCAGCGCCTTCATCCACGAAAAACGGCCCCAGGAGGCGCATGCGTTCATAGCGCGGTTCGGAAAGCTCACAAGACTTGTATTGGAGAACAGCCGTTGTGCGGAAGTTTCCTTGAACAATGAGTTGGAGTTCCTCAGGACCTACCTGGAACTGGAGCAAGCTAGGACCCGGCACGCATTCACATTCACTATTTCGCTGGATGCGGGAATCGATCCCAAGACCATCGCGATCCCTCCAATGATCGTTCAACCATTCGTGGAGAATGCCATCTGGCACGGATTGGGTGAAATGACCGAAGGCGGCAGGATCGAAGTGCATATCCGTTCAAAAGAGAGTGAATTGGTGATCTCCATCAACGATAACGGCAGGGGCATCAGTGCTAGCGATCGGCAAGCTGACAGCCGCAGGTCGCTGGGTACGAGGATCACGCGCGAGAGACTGGAAATCCTTTCCCGCCGATCGGGCCGAACCGCCTACTTCAATTACCCGAAAACCGCGAGCGGCACATGTGTGGCCATCCATCTGCCGTTCCAGCCCATGGCCGATGACCTGTTGAACGCGTAGAGGCTGCTCCAACGGAACAGCCTCTACGAGCTTGTTGTGGCGATCAATGTGCCTTGGCCTCCTGGGCGCATTGCTCCTTGGCCTTGTTGAAGGCATCGAGATAATCGGCCATTTTGCCGTTGGCCATGTACGCGTCCCTGAAGAGTGGCACCGCCTGATCACACTGGCCCTGGCAAAGGAGTATCAATCCATAGTTGTACTTCGCCTTGTGCTGGGCGGAAGCTTTCAATCCCTGATCTTCGCAAATGGTCTTGAAGATGGATACCGCCTCATCGGCCTCATCCAACTCGAAATGGCGGATACCTAACTTCATCTGGCTGTTGAATGCCGGATCCCCTTTCAGCTTGATGGTCTCCTCGAGGACATATGGTGCCAACTTCCTTGAGAATCTCTCCGCGAGTTGTTCGAGCGCGATCCGTTGCATTTCAGCATCATTGTAGTCCATGGCCGAATAGCGGAACTTCAAACGGTTCTTATCGATCTGGACATGTTCCACGAAACTTTCGATGGTCTCGCCTGTTTGTGGATCGATGATGTTGAAAGAAACGGCCAGGATGTATGATCCCTTGGAACTATGGAACTTTCCGAAACCGGGTACGACCATGTTCTCACCACCCTGCCAAAAATCATCCTGCTGAACCCGGCCGAGGATCATGAAATCCGAACCGACCAATTTCCCGGCCTGGATGGTGGATTCCTGATCGAAGGTGCCGCTCATCTGGATCTTCTGTTCCTTCATGATCATGGCCAACTGGTTGCGATCATATACTTTGAATTCACCTGCTTTGGTGAAAACATTCGCCACATAATCTGAAATATCGGCCGACCGCGGGGTGGGCGTACCATCCTGCCCAATGAATTCGCCGATCGCTATTTTCTTGTAATGGGTCCAGTTCCGATCGGGCTTCCGGTGGAATTTGACAGTGATCTCATTCTCCTGGGCTGAAATGGTGCCTAGGCAGATGAACAGCAGCACGGCGATGTGGGATCTCAGGAAGGTCATGGTAGGGTCGGGTTTGGTTCTGATCAACGGGTGGTTTTCGTATCGCCCGGCCGATCGAATTTCACGCCAGAACATCTTAACCACTGCCTTGATCGAGGATCTGGTCGGAAATGCCATATATCCGGTAGCATAACAGGCATTCAAGGAGTTATGTGCTTATATATATTCCCAACGGATCAAAAGATCACCGAAATTGGTTGCCGTAGACACCTGATCCATGGAGACCGCCCAACTGTTGACCGAGCCCACGAAGCGGCGCGTGATCGTGCCCTCCGTATTGATCGTGAGCAGCGATCCGGCGGGCATTGAAGAACTGTTGGGCATCCTGCGGACGCTATACCCGGACATGGTCACGATCAGGGCCTGCAGCATACCGCAAGGTCTTAGTCTTCTTCACGAGCAACGGCCGGAATTGCTTCTTATCGATATGCAGGTCGATGGCATTTCCGGCTTCAGCATGTTGCGCGCTCTGGGCCCTGCGACGATCCCTGTGATCTTTCTCGCGTGGGATGAGTTGGATGCGATCAAAGCCCTGCGCCACCGTGCGGTGGATCTACTTACCAGACCATGGGCACGGCACGAGGTGGACCTGGCGATAGCACGCGCGGTGCCCATCGTGGAACGCCACCGCTCAAAAGCGAATGCCCACGCGGGTTCACCTGTGGGCGAGCGCCAGGTGGCCCTGCCCTCCAAGTATGGCTTCAGTATCGTGCATATCGATGAGATCGTGCACTGCAGCAGCAGCAATGGCACCACCGAGATCTTCGTTTCCACCGGAAGCAATGGCTTCTTATTGGATCGGGGGTTGGGTGTGGTGAACCTCCATCTTGGAGAACGTGATTTCATACGGATACACGAAAGCCATATCGTGCACCGCAAACACATCAAACGGTACTACAAAGGCAGCGGAGGCGGCGAAGTGGCCATGAGCAATGGCCGCATCCTGCCCGTAAGCCGCCGGGCCAGACAGCATCTGTTGGATTCTCTGGACAAACTATGACCAACCTGTAGGAGCATGACGGTGGTGATCGTGGACGACGAAGAGAACGCTCGTACCGTACTCAAGACATTGCTGCAAGAGCGGCATCCCCATCTCAAGATCCTGGGCATGGCCGGCGATGCTGTAACAGGGGTATCAATGGTGCGGGATCATCGGCCGAACCTCTTGTTCCTCGATGTGGAACTGGGCAAGATGACAGGCTTCGATCTACTGCGTTCCATAACGCCCATGAAACCCCACGTCATCTTCACCACGGCCCATGAGAATTACGCCGTGCGCGCCATCCGTTTCAATGCGCTGGACTATCTGCTGAAACCCGTGGTGCCCGAGGAACTGGACGATGCCGTGAACCGGGCATACGTGGAACATACCAATGGCCAGCGCAGCGGGGATCTGCCATCGCTGCTCGGCAGTGTGTTGAGCGATCGGCAGATAGCCGTGCCCGTGACCGACGGGCTGGCAGTGCTCCACCTGGACGACATATTGTATTGCCGAAGCGACAACAACTACACGGAGGTCTATGTGCGCGGCGAAAAGAAGGCATTGGTGATCAGCAGGCCTTTGAGTGAATTCGACAAATTCATAAAGCCACAGGGCTTCGTGCGCATCCACCAAAGCCACTTGGTGAACCGCAAGCACATCAAGCGGTACATAAAAGGTGAAGGGGGTGAAGTGGTGATGAGCGATGGCCGCACCCTGCCTGTGAGCCGAAGGCAAAAAGCCGAATTGATGGAGGCCCTGGAGAAGTTGTAAGAGCCTTTTCTCCTAATTCTCGATCGCAGCCGCCGCTTTCTCGGGGGCATGGAAAAATGCCTGGGATCTGGATCAGCTTCACAGCCTAAACATACTCCAATGCGGATCTTCTCCATTACACTCTGCCTCCTGTTC
>JAEZCB010000162.1 GCA_023412755.1 Bacteroidota bacterium | reverse complement strand
CTTCATTGCATGCTCGCTAGGAATTTCTCCAACCTGTCCATCGTTTGCGCATGGCCCGGCTCGGCGTGTTTGCGTACTTCCTGCCACTGTGCGGCGCTGGCGAAGAGCATGCGCATGGTGAGCAATGTGCCACCCTTCGCGCTCTCGAATGTGACGGTGACGTGGAAGCGCATCGGATCGTCCTCGATGTCCTCGCCGTGCTCGTAGACGAGTTTCTCGGGCGGCTTCACTTCGAGGAAGACGATGCGGTCGTGGTAGTCCTTTCCATCCGGTGCGTGCATGGTGTAACGCCGCATGCCGCCCACGCGCACCTCCATGACATGGTTTGTCGTAGTGAAGCCTGTGGGTCCCCACCACTGCACCACGTGTTTCGGGTCGGTGAAGGCTTCGTAGACGAGTTCTCGTGGAGCATTGAACCAGCGTGTGAAGGTGGCTTCCCGATCATGCGTATCGATCGCGGGTTCGAGGATGTTGATGGGATCTTTCATTTAGAAATGAGACTGAATAGTTGAGGCAGTTGAGGAGTTGAGGCGGTTGAGGGGTTGAGGCGGTTGCGATCACTCTGTGGCGGCAGGGTCCTCTGCGAGAGACCCGGCCGAGGTTTCGACCCTGCCGAGGTTTCGGCCACTCATGCGGGAGGGTCCTCTTCGAGAGACCCTGCCGAGGCTCATCACCGCTTCGCGATCGTTTGCTTTGGTTCGACCAATGCCGCCATTTTGTCGAAGCACTCGTGCCAACCTTGTGCGCACATGGCGCGCATTTCAGCGGGAACACCTTCATGCTTCATGGTCATTCGTGTGCCGTTTGCGGCCTCTTCGAAAGTGACGGTGACCATGAGCGTATCGGGCCAGTTACCGGGCATTCCAGCGCTTTCGGCTTTAATGATGTTCCCTTGTTCATCGGCGAAGTGATCGGTGATGACCATGCGCTGCAAGGGCTTGATCTCCTTGTAGGTGCCGGTGCTCCAGTGCATCTCGCCTTTTTCGGAGCGCATCGCCGCATGATACTTGCCACCATCGCGCACATCCATCTTCGCCACGGGGCAGGTGTAACCGTTGGGTGCCCACCATTGCATCATCTGATCGGGCTTCGTCCATGCGTTCCAAACGGCTTCGCGTGGTGCGCTGAATTCGCGTATGATCTTGATGTCCTCGTCGGGATTATTGGCCAGTTGTTCTGTTGATGTGAATCCGTTCATCCGCGCAAGGCCTTTCTCGAATTGTTCGCCGATCATCTTGTCCATGTCCATGAACAGGCACATGATCTTGCCGACATACTTGTTCTCTCCTTCCATGGCCCATGTGAGCTCGGTGCCGTTGGCATCGGGCTTCATGTTGAAGTGCGTGGTGGCGTGGCCTTCGAAGGGTTCCATGAAATGCATGGCGATCTGGATGTGCTCATTGGGCTTGCTCTCCGTGATCGTCATCTGGCCTTTGCCCACCTCAGCGTTGCCTTGCCACTTGTAGATGGCGCCCTCTCCAGCTGGTGCACCATCGTATGTGAGTTGCACGTGGGGATCGGGATCAGGGAACGGGTTGAATTTCTGCCAATGGTGGAAATCATTGAGGTGAGCGTATACCACACTTGGTGGATGATCGATGGTGGCGGTGCGTTCGACGCGGTAGGTCGATGGTTGAAAAGCGGCTACGATCAGTATGATCGCGATGATGGCGCCGAGGCCGAGGAGGATCTTTTTTAGCATGGGGAGGATGATCAGTTGATTGTTTGATGTGCTGATTAGCTGATGATAGTTCCTTCATCCCTTGTACTTCCCGGTCGGATCGAAACTCACCATCCAATCGATGCCGAAACGATCGGTGAGCATGCCGAAATAATCGCCCCACGGGGCATCGGCCATGGGCTCTTTCACTCTTCCGCCTTCAGCAAGTCCGGCGTGGATGCGATCGGCTTCTTCGCGTGAATTCACCAGCACAGAGAGGTTAACGGTGTTGCCGGGAGTGAGCTTTGGCGCGAAGCCTTCCGGACTATCACTGCCCATGATCATGTGGCCGTTGCCCAGCGGAAGTGCGATGTGCATGATCAGATCGGCGACATGTTCCGGCACGGGCTCCTCGCCCATGGGCATATCCTTGAAATGGATCACACTCTCGAATTCGCCGCCGAAGACGGTCTTATAATGGTCGAAAGCTTCCTTACAATTCGTTTTGAACATCAGGTATGGATGAACAGCTGCCATTTGTTATCAGGTTTTGCGGTTTTTTTTCTTTGATCCTTTTGTGGAAACCTTTTTCTCCTTCGCCTGCAACGCCTGCAGATACGCATCCAGTCGATCGAAGCTGGCCTCCCAGAATTTGCGATACTGTTCAACCCATGCATTGGCTTCCTGCAACGGCTGCGCTTCCAATTTGCAGGGCCTGTACTGCGCCTCTTTCGTGCGGCTGATCAGTCCCGCCCCTTCCAGCACCTTCAAATGTTTGCTGATCGCCGGCAGGCTCATGTCGAAGGGTGCGGCCAGATCGTTCACCGAAGCTTCACCTGACGATAGCCTCGCAAGGATCGCGCGCCGGGTGGGATCGGCGAGCGCGTGGAAGGTGGCTGAGAGGCGGTCGGCTGTCATGGCTTCGGGGACAAATGTATTTAACCGAGTGGTTAAATGCAAAATCACGATCGCCCCATAGTAGGAAAGCCTACGATCGTCAATTGGTCAAATGGATAATGCAGGAGCGGCCCTTCTGTACTTGGCTTTGCTTATGCCGCTAGAGAAGCCACCTGTATATCATCGCCTGACCGCGGTGCGGAACGAACCCTGGGTCTGGAACTTTCTCCGCTCGCCGTTGACATCCTTGGAAAGCACAATGAATTCAGTGCGGCCTGCGACATACTCATTGTTCACCTCAGTGATCGTCAACTCGCCGCTATCGATCCGAAGATCCGGGAACTTCCCTCCATCAATGGTCATTGAGGCAGCGGGTGCATCGCCGCCAAGTTGATATGCGCGTTGCTCTGTAGGAGCTTCCTTAAAGGAGAATCGAATAACGGCCTGGGCACTTTGCGCTGGGAGGGAAGCTCAGCGGATGTGTGGCCGCGGGTTATAGGGCGAAAGGGATGGCCACGGCCATGCTGATCACTGCCATCCTGCAGTTGCTGATCACTGTGTATGCTCTCGCGAGTGGTGCGATCACAGAGGAACCCATGGCCACCATCCTTGGAGCCAACCTGTTCTTCATTCTCCTGTGGATCGGGGCCGCCACGCTCTTCCGCAAAGCGGCCTCCCAGATGGAACCTGTCACCCAATGACCTTGATCCTGCACAACTGATGCTACATCTTCGATCCTTTCTGCCCATCACAATGATCCTCGCTGGTCTCTTCCTCATGATCTACATGATCAATGTTGAAAGTGAGCCTGGCGCCCTACCGCTTCTACTGGTCCTGATCGGAACCGGCTGGTTCTTCATCACCCTCTACCGATCACGGCCCGCTGATCGCAAGTAACTGTTCATCAACCCCTTCATGACCAGCTCACAATTTGCTCACATCACTTTCGGTTAAATAAGATAAAGGAAATGGCACCGGCATACTTTGTGGATCAACGGTCCATCGTGCGTCGGATCTGGGGGAATGGCGACACTGTTCTCCTGATCTTCGCTGGCGCTGCGGTGGAGTTCGCACTGAACAAAGCCGTGGACTGGCTTTACTTCACAGGCCGCCTCCCTGCCGATCCGCTTGGCCGACTTTTCTCCACCGTTGCATACGCCCGGAAGATCGTGTTCGCGGAAAATGAGGTGGCGCTACGGGCGATCGACACCATCACCGCCATCCATTCCGGGGTCGAGGCAAAGCGGGGAATGAAGATCCCCGACTGGGCCTACCGGGATGTGCTCTTCATGCTGATCGACTATTCCATACGGTCATTTGAGTTGCTGGAGCGCCGGTTAGATGAGGTGGAAAAAGAGGAGGTCTGGAGCGTATTCCTACGCGTGGGCATAAAAATGGGGATCCCGGCCATGCCTGCGGATCTGGAGCAATGGAGACATATGCGACAACAACATCTGGTGAACGATCTGCAACGCAGCGGCTTTACCAATGACCTTTACCTGCAATACAGAAAGCACCTTGGCGCCTTGCGCTATTGGATCCTAACGGGGGTGCAAGGTCTACTTCTGCCGGAACATGTGCGCCAGTTGTTGGGTCTGGGGAAGCGTTCGCTGTTCAAGGTGCTGATCCACACATACAAGATGATGCGTACGCTGAAGCTGGATCGGCCCTTGAAGAACTTGATCTTGCCTGCGGAATATCGGGAAGAGATCCAGGCTCTGGATGTGAGGGTGGCATAAGGCCATGCATACCTTGGCATCCTATGCGTATCGCTACATACAATGTGAACGGAGTGAATGGCCGGCTGCCCGTACTCCTTAAATGGCTGGAGGAAACAAAGCCCGATGTGGCCTGCCTGCAGGAACTGAAGGCGCCGAACGAGAAATTTCCCCTGCAGGCGATCAATGCCCTCGGCTACGAAGCCATCTGGCACGGCCAGAAAAGTTGGAACGGAGTGGCCATCCTTACGCGCGGGCGAAAAGCCGAGGAGGTGACGCGTGAGCTCCCGGGCGATCCAGAGGACCTGCACAGCCGGTACCTGGAGGCCGTGGTGGACGGCATCACCATCGCCTGCCTTTATCTTCCGAACGGGAACCCTGCACCTGGCCCGAAGTTCGACTTCAAGATGCGCTGGTTCGAGCGGCTGCGGAAGCACGCACAGCAACTGATGAAGACCGGCAGACCTGCCATGCTGGTGGGCGATTTCAATGTGATGCCCACAGAGATCGATGTCTACAAACCGGAGCGCTGGGTGGATGATGCTTTATTTCGGCCGGAAGTACGTGCCGAGTTCTTCAAGCTGATCGACCAGGGCTGGACCGATGCGATCCGCTACCTGTACCCTGATGAGGTGATCTACACCTTCTTCGACTATTTCCGCAATGCGTATGGGCGCAATGCGGGGCTGCGGATCGATCACTTCCTGTTGAGCCCGCAGCTTGTGCCGCGGCTGAAGAAAGCCGCAGTGGACAGGCATGTGCGAGGGTGGGAGAAGACCAGTGATCATTGCCCTGTTTGGTTGGAGATCCAATAAGTATGTTAACATTGTCACCAACACATATTGATCCGTCTCTTCGATCCATTAACTCAAGCCTCATGATCAGACATAGCCAAGCTTGGATCCTCACGATCCTATTCCTTTTCGCCGTTCCAAGTGTTCATGCACAGGAGGCGGAAACGGATACCGTGGCCAAAAAGGCCATTTCAGAATTGGCCTTTATCACGGGTGATTGGTCAGGTAGCGGTTGGATGATGGGGCGTGACGGGCAAAAGCACGCTTTCGAACAGACCGAGAAGATCAGCTTTAAGCTGGATAGCACGGCCATCCTCATCGAAGGAATGGGGCAGGCTGAAGGAAAGACCATCCACAACGCACTGGCCATTGTGACCTACAACAAGGCCGATGGCAAGTTCAACTTCCGCTCCTATCTGGCATCAGGCCGAAGTGGCGACTATGACGCTGAGTTGATCGACGGTGGGTTCCATTGGTATCCCAACGAGAATATGAGATACATCATCCGCCTGAACGAAAAGGGTCAATGGTATGAGAAGGGTGAGATGAAGCGTGGTGATGACTGGTTCCAATTCTTTGAAATGACACTGGATAAAGATCAGGACCATTCAAAATAGATCATGGCTTGAAAGTGCGATCGGCAGTACTGACTATAGCAACTTGCTGAATTCGACCACGTGTCCACCTAGCACAATGCTTGGGAATCGTAACTATTGGGAGAGAGGTTTACGGGATGTTGCGGGGGTAAGTTTGTCTTCGGCCAAAACAAATGCTTGGCGATAATATCGAAATGACAGTGATGAAGATCACTGGCCGCCGTGATCACTGCACCGTTATCGGCCCTTACACTAGTGTAACCGATCTTCTCAAGAAAACGGATCAGGCCTCGAGCATCGGTATCCTGTTCACGTAGGTTCCGGTCATCAAGCTCGATAAAGAGGATAGGCCAGAAACGCCTCAGCACCTGTTCCGCTCCTTGCAACACATTCAACTCGAAGCCTTCCACATCGATCTTGATCAAGTCCAAGCGAGGCACCGGCCGGCTTGCGAGATGATCATCCAAAGTGGTGACCTCGATCATATGACCTGCCGCATCATCCGCAACGATACGGTTCATACCCTGGTTGCCTTCCTCGATGCTCTTTATGGCGAACCGGCCGGGCCTTGCTCCAAGCCCAACACGCTCCAGAACAATGTTGTTGAAATGATTCAGTTCCAGGTTACGCTTCATACGCGTATGGTTCAGTGGATGCGGCTCGAAGGCCAATACCCTGCCGGAAGGACCAACGATGCGCGCGAAGTGCATGCTGATGTCGCCCACGTTGGCCCCGATATCCACCACCACATCACCTGGTCTCAGCAATGGATAGAGATGCTTCCGTGCGGGATCGATGAAGCCAAAGTAGATGTACCAATCAACGATATCCGAAAGGTCCAGTTCATAGTGTATGCCATCCCGCAGCACATGGCGCTTGGTGCCTTTTCCATACTGATAATGGTTGGGAGCCAGCTTTGTGATGAATGTGCCATAAGTCCTGCCCTGGGTTAGACTCGCCAGAAACCGCTCCAATGGCTCGAATTTCCAAAATGCCCGGAGGGTATCCAGGATCATACGTCTCATCCCCATCCGTAATGCCTATGTTCCGCTGAAAGATAGCGGGACCTAGCGACAAACCTGCTTCACATGCCAGCCATGAGTGCCTTCAACGCATTTACCGTGGGCACGTGTGTGCAAATGCGTGGATCTATGATGTTCCCATCAAAACCATTCTCTTCGGCTGAGGCGGTCGCAACAAGATCTTGGAGACGTGGTTTTTCTTCCACTGGGTGCATTTCAACCAACATCCAGTTGCAAACCACCTTAAAGAGATCATCCGCTGTTGGTTCTGCGATCAAGCCGAGCAAAGCTTTCCGGCACGCCGGCGTATGGTGCGCACGCAATGCTCTGCGGCTGATATCTGGTTATGGAAATTGGCCGAGTCGTTGAGGAATGGGATGATGAGATCGTAATGGCCTTCGAGGAGCAGATGTTGAACACATTCGAGTGCCACATGCTGTAGGAAGAACTTTTCCATCTCCTCATCGGTGATGGCCGCAGGTGCCCTGGCCAGATGTTCGCGAATGAATGCATCGATCGCGACCCCATCGAACGGTCTTCAATGGTGATGATCGAAGATCGCGGTCATGGTACGCTCATATATGGCTGTGGCACCAATGCTTGATGATAGCTGTGCCGATATGTTGCGATGACATTGCCTTCATTCACAGCGCGAAACCTGCGGTAGGCGTGGCCAGAGCCAGACCTTCCTCGCCTTTATCCTTTAATAACAGGTAGTAGTGGCGCCCTTCCTTCAACCCAAAATCCGGACCATGGCCACCAGATGTACTGCAGAGATCAAGCAAGTAGAATGATCGGATCTCCATTCTCGAAGGAACTTCCTTCCCACCCAGCGTCTTGATCGTACGTACTGTGACACCATGCTCCTCATCGGCTTTAATGACCCTCACCGAGTATGAAACGATCCGCCTCCTTCACCACGGCAGCATGCCAGGGTTCACCCCAGGTGGCAGCCCAGATGGTTATATAGATAAGAACAAAAAGGAAAAGCAAGGTATACCGCATCGGCAGGAGTGCTAGCAGATGGCGAAAGTTCAACATCGTTCCCTGCTCCCCCCCAGGGAGCCCACCAAGAACTTCACCGCATATTATTCACTGCCTGCTTATCCAGTGGCTCCTCATCATCATCGTCTTTGCCCGGGGGCATGGCATTCGTATAGGTATGCCACTTTTCAAGTACGGCCTGCATGTCCGCTGGAAGTGGACTTTCGAAGTGGAGCCGCTCTCCGGTGATCGGGTGATCGATGTCGAGTGTACGTGCGTGCAGGGCCTGGCGTGGGAGTAGCCTGAAACAATTCTCCACGAACTGGCGGTATTTCGTGAAGGTGGTGCCTTTGAGGATCCTGTCCCCGCCATAGGCGGCATCATTGAACAACGGGTGGCCGGTCCATTGCATGTGCACGCGTATCTGGTGCGTACGGCCGGTCTCCAGCTTGCATTCCAGCAAGGTCACGTAGCGGAATCGTTCAATTACCTTCCACCGTGTCACCGCTGGTTTACCTTGATCGCCCTCAGGATATACGAACTGCACGGTGCGATCCTTCTGGCTGCGGCCGATGTGGCCTTCTATCACTCCCTCATCCTCATTGAGATCGCCCCAGACAAGTGCATTATAGCGCCTGTCACTGGTGCGATGGAAGAACTGCCGCGCCAGATGTGTGAGTGCTTCCTCGGTCTTCCCTATCACCATAACCCCACTGGTGTCCTTGTCCAGCCGATGCACCAATCCCGGCCGTGGGATATCCGCACCCGGCACGGCCGGAAGCTTTCCAAAATGGAAGAGCAATGCGTTCACCAGCGTACCGGTCCAATTGCCATGGCCTGGATGCACCACGAGCCCAGCCTGCTTATCCAACACCAGGATATGCTCATCTTCAAAGAGGATGCTCAGCGGGATATCCTCCGGTAACAGTTCCACCTCGCGCTGCGGATAGGGCAGCACGATGCTGATCTCGTCGCCGGGCTTCACCTTCTGGCTTGGCTTGGCCGCCTTGCCATTCACCAGCACATTTCCGGCCTTGGCGGCCACCTGGATCCTGTTGCGCGAGGTGTGGGCCAACCGATCGAACAGGAATTTATCCAGCCGGATCTGCGTTTGTTTCGGATCGCAGATTATGCGATGATGCTCGTACAGCTCCTGCTCATCGGGCGGCCCTTCCGGTAGTTCTTGTTCCATCAGCGTTGCACCATCAGGCGTGTTCGGGCCACTTCGGCACCGCTGGCATCCGTAAGGCGCAGCAGGTAAACACCATTGGCCATGGTGCTCGTGGAAAAGTAGTGGCCAGGCATGTAACTCTCCTGCCATATGAGACGGCCAGTCGCATCCCGGCATTCTACCATGCCACGTTGCGGATCCTGCGCCGGCGCAAGCCAAAAGCCCTCACTGGCCGGATTGGGATGAAGCGACATTTCGTTACCACCACCAGCCGTGCCACCGATCCCTGTCCATGGGTCCACAGGAGATACCATCACGGGCCGCAACATGAGGGATCCTTCGAAACTGGTGGTGTTCCAATTGCCTCCAACGTTGTAGGAAATGCGGCCCTGGTTGTTGCGGTTGCGATCGAAGCCCACGTTGAGGTTCACGTTGTTCGTCTGCACCCAGCCCACATAGATCGTCCCCTCAACATAAATGGCGGAATCCAACGGAAATTCCACGAATTTGTTGATGCCATCGGACCGGTATTCCGGCGAAGAAAAGGAGAAGTTCTGGTGCTGGATCACCTCCGGACTAAGGCTGGACCATACCGTGACAAGGAAGGATCCGGTGGTCGGGTGTGGCGATGGCGGAAGGTTGGCCATGGGGTTGAAATACATACGGATGGCCCTAAGGGAATCCGGGCCCAGCAGATCGAAACGGTAGGCCACCCTTCCCCCGGGTGCATTGGTGAGGCCATATCCTCCCTCGGCCGTTCCATCATCATAGGAGTAGTAGTTGCTGATCTCCTGTATGAATCGGGCGGTATCGTTGTATCGGTTGAAATCCGGTGTGGCATTGGTCCAGAAGCGCACATCATAGAAGCGCGCATCCTCTTCTGGCGGTGCATCATAAACAAACCCGGATGCGACTATGGGATGTTCACTAGGGAACACACTGCTGGCGTTGTTGAAGGTGTTTGTGCCGGTATCGAAATTCTGCAATGGCCCACCATACGTTCCAGCCCGGAAACCATAGTCGATGAAGCGATCATTCACATCCAGGTTTCGTTGCGGCAGCACAATACTGTTGGCCATCAAGGTGGCCGGTGAAAGTTCGAACTTGTTGTAAGGAACGGAGGTGTATGTTTCCAGCATCGTAGCTGGCGGATACAAATAGGCCACATCCACGATGGTGGTATCGTCATGTGCACGTTGTGCGGCCAGCCTTACATAGTCCAGGTGCCAGTGATCGAACGAGCCACTCAATGTGGCATAGTTGGAAAAGCGCATCCGGAAGCCTTTCTGCAGGTACTTGAATTCCTTGATCGGGATCATCACCTGGCGGAATGGGGGCTGGTGATCGGGAAGCAGCGCGTTATATGCCCGGGACCATACCCTTGTCCAAGTATCCTCCAAAGGGGCATAGAACTCCAGAAGCAGACTGTCTATAGGCTGGCCGATCTGGTCACCACTGAAACCACGCGCCTGATAGAAGAAGCTGAAGTAGATGGAATCGCTGGCCGGCCTTTGTAGATCGATCGGAACGGAGGTGAGCCTGTCCGCGATACCATGAGAACTGTAGTTCATGAAATCATATGGGATGCCTGTGCGTGACAGACCATCGAAGGTGGCCACACCAATGGATGGTGGCGCCACTGGATAGGTGCCATTCACGTACACATCATCATCTTCCCAGAGGATCAAAGGGGTAGGCACATTGTTCATGAGGTATATGCCTTGATCGGGCGGCACCACGTAAACAAAGAGCGAATCCTGCACAAGGTCCGGATCCTCGATGAACAGGGTGTCCGGGGAGGGTGCCTGGATCGTGTCGTAGATGTTGTACGGCGGCCAGACCAGCACCAGTTCACTTTCAACAGGATGAACATCCAGATCGGTGATCAGCACTTCGATCTGGGGCAATGCGGTCCGGGTTGTGATGATCTCTTCGCCCACATCCGTGATATAGGTGAAAGTGGTATCCTGCGCGAAGGCCATATCCGGTTCGGAAACCCCACCCACGGCCAGGTGGTAATGGATGGCATCGAGCACCACGCCCTCGTCGCCGGGCTGTGTCCAGCGCTTCCGTGTGCGATCGATGGAGAAATCATCCATGATCGGCAGACCAAGTGTGTCGAACTGATAAAGAAAGACCGAATTCTGCTCATTCTTCGGCAGGGAAGCCTCGGCCATGGGCCGCATGGTTAGCGGCATGAGCACCTCCTGCTGCGCCGAAACGAACGAAGCCACCAGGGCCAGAAAGAGTACGACTGAACTACGGTACATCGCTATCATCATTCGCATCCTGCATAAAAAGTGATGGATCTCCCGGATCCAGAACAGGTCTTAATCCCGCAGTATCCGAAGTGAGCCAAACATCGATAAGCCCACCGGGGGCGATACGGTTATGCTGACCAGGGACAGGAGATTGGCGACGCACCCTCGCGAACGCGGAATCCTCCTTGGTATTGCATCCTTCGCAGTACATGGCGCCCAGGTTCAGGGAAGCCATGTTGAGAACGCTGCGCACCTCGGCGAACTGCAATCCACGCAGATCCGGCACCGGCACACGCGTCCCTTTCTCGCCACTGCCCAGTATGAGTGTCACGGCCTCCCCTCTCCGTATGCGGGAATCCGGCGCAATATGATCACCCTTGTACAACTGGTCCAGCACGCAATCGGTGCAGGGATCCGGCCGGTACTGCAGCTCCTGCACGCGCAGGCCAATGATCTCCAGAACGGATATCGCCTGGCGCTTGGACATGTCGATGAGCCGGGGCATATCGATCATCTTAGGCTGCTGGGCGTTCAAGATCAGGTACACTTTCCTCTCCGGTTTCACTTCACGGCCCGCGGGCGGATCGTGATCCACCACCGTACCACGGGGTAGATCCTGGTTATGGATCGAATCTATCACCAGTGCCTCCAGGTCACGCTTGGCCAGCAGCTCCCGGGCCTCCTCGAGTCCAAGACCCTTCAACTCAGGAACGCGGCGGCTCACATCATGGCGCGTATACCGCTCCAGCCAGAACCAGCCGCCCACGAACAACAGCGCCACCAATACCAGCGGCAGAACAATGTGGACCAGCGTTTTGAACATAAGGCGGCGATAATGGTGTAAAGGTGGCGCCGGGGCCGCGAAGATAGCCGGTGGTACCCTGCGGCATTCCACAGCGCATGGTTCACAGTTGCTTGTACGCTATAGCATCCCCTTCATTGCATCGGGCTGAACTTCGCGGGCCATAGCCAGCATATGCAACGCCCTGTCATCGCTGTGTTCCGCGGCGGATATTCCGGAGAATCGGTGATAAGCCTGCAAAGCGCCCAGCGCATGATGGAGGCATTGGACCTGCAGGCATACCGGCCGGTATACATCAGCATAAGCGATAAGGTCTGGAGCTGTGAGGATCCTGGAGAGCGCCCATTGCCATTGGACAGGGGCGGTATGCAAGTGGACCTTGGTAATGGTCCTTCAAAGATCGCGGCCGCGCTGATCGCCATCCATGGCTCCCCGGGCGAGGATGGCAAACTCCAGGGATATCTTGATATGCTTGGAGTTCCTTACCAGACCGGCGATGTACTGAACATGTCCATCACCTTCAGCAAATTCGCAACCATTGCATTGCTGAAGCAGCAGGAATTCCCAGTAGCCTCCTCCATCCTTTTGCACAAGGGTTCGCCCGTCGATCATAAAGCCATTTTGGAGCTCGGCCTGCCGGTCTTTGTCAAGCCGGACCGCAGCGGAAGCAGCCTTGGAGTAAGCAAGGTGAAGAAGGCCGAAGAATTACAAGGTGCTTTGGATCTGGCCTTCCAGGAATGTGAGCAGGTGCTGGTGGAGGCAGGCGTAACAGGCAGGGAGCTCACCTGCGGCGTGGTGCGCATCAATGGTGAAGTGAAGGCCCTGCCGGTCTGTGAGATCAGGACCAGCCGCGAGTTCTTCGATTTTGAAGCGAAGTACCATGCGGCGGATACGGAAGAGATCGTACCCGCACCACTGCCAGCACATATCACCCGCATGGTGCAGGAACGAAGTGAGGCCATTTATAGCGCGTTCGCCTGCCGCGGCATGGTACGCGTGGATCATTTCTGGACCGGAGGAGATGATGCCGGATCGTTGCTTACGATCGAACTGAACACAGTTCCCGGCTTCAGCAAGGCGAGTATCTTCCCCAAGATGATCGAGGCTGGGGATATGCGAGTGAAGGATGTAGTGAATGGGCTGGTGCGGGGGATGGTGGGGTCAGGATCTTAGTAACCATGCCCCCTTTTCCAAAGGCAGGTATTCCTTTTCCAATTCGCATTCCGCTGCCCATCTTTCTGCTATGATCATTTCATCGGCCCGATCTCCATCATCCAGCAATATTAGAGTGCCTTTGCGGAAGAACTTCTTTAGTAAGGGCACCGCCGGAAATCTGGAAAGTGGGGCGATCGTATCCGGTGGACCGTCGACCACCAGCAGATCTATGGCACTACCCAGTGGCGCCTTCTCCAGATCATACCATAAC
>JAEZCB010000101.1 GCA_023412755.1 Bacteroidota bacterium | reverse complement strand
GTCTTTGATCGGTAGTAGATGATCCTGCCGCCCTGCATGTCCGAGGGCTTCCATTTGGCCATATCGGTGAAGTTGGCTCCCCAGAGGTAGTATGACAGGAGGAAGTACCGGACGCTATCCCCGAGTTTCGGATACTCTTCAAAGGGGAAGGCTTTCAACGCTGCCATCTGGTCGGAAGTGAGGTTCTTCGGGTTGTGATCGCTCTTCAATCCACGGAGTGAATAGCCATGATGTTGGGGTGCCTCGAAAGGGTAGAGGCCCTTGTGCAGATGCCCCTCTTTGATGGCCCGGTTCACTGCTACCTTGATCGTCCGCATATACACAGCCACTCCACCACCTTCACACCCTTCATCCCGCAGGAACCTTTCCAGTGCTTCGAGCTTGGATGGGGTCAATTCGGAGAACGGTAGTTTCCTCTCGCCGGTGAAGCGGCGAAGAACCGAAGATGCGTTCCTGAAGCATATGGAGTAACCGATCCGTCCTTCTGCTTTCATTCTGGCTTCAATGCCCTGGATGTACTCAATGAGGTCCATCTTCTTGCCAGCATTGCGGAACCTCTTCTGGAACTCCGCAATGGTGAAGGGCACAGGCTCTTTCATCATTTGCCCTAGCAAGTCGCCGATCTGCTCCCGGATCTTCAGCAGGGCCTCGTTCGCGGCCTTGTGGCTGGGATACTTGCGCGTGAATTCCCCGGCGGCATCATTCCACTGCTCTGAGGTGCATTCCAGTCCCATGGCCAGGCGGCTGCTTTTCCTTTCATGGGTGATCCGTAGCACCACCGGCGCCAGTCCATCGGGGTCCACCTTATCCACCCTGCGGGTGATCTTCCATGTTGGCCACTTGCTGTTCATGCTCTGTTCCCGTGTTGGCCCTAGCGTTGGCCCCCTGGGGTATCCCTGTGGGCTAACATAGGGCCAACAATAATACGGACAGAAACGGAAAGAAAGGAATGTATGTCCATAAATATCCGGTCATTAGTGATGAATAGTTCCCGGTATAATGGAAAGCTAGCGGAACAGGAAGGACCGCAAAGGAACCTCGGCGCCCTTGATTCGTAATCAGCAGGTCGCGGGTTCAAATCCCGTGGGAGGCTCTCTTAGGGCGGAAAGGGCTCCAGCGTTAGCTGGAGCCTCCGCATCTTGCTGGTGCTTTGTTTGCTTGCGCAAGCAAACCGCCCCTTCACCATCTGCGGTCAAGTACCAACGCTCCGTTATCCAACGGACTGTTACTTTGCTCCTGTGAAGCACATTCTACCGCTACTGATCTTCCTCCTAGGGATCTTTTCCTGTGGCCAACAACGCGGATCCACAACTCCGGAGCGTGGGCCCATCGTTTCGGCGGTCTATGCCAGCGGTGTGGTGCAGGCGCAGGGGCAGTACGCCGCCTCATCGGTGGTAAGTGGTGTACTGGCAGCGGCGTATGTGCAGGCCGGTGATCGGGTTAAGACCGGTGATCCGCTCTTCCGCATAGATGATCGTACCGCGCAGGTGGGGGTCCGGGCTGCGGAGTCGCAGTATGAGCTGGCGCGACGAAATGCGGGGGAGGCTTCTCCTTTGCTGGCGGAGGGGCGTGCAGCTGTGGCATTGGCACGCGATCGGTTGCGACAGGACAGTGCCCTGTATGCGCGGCAACAGGCGCTTTGGGACCAGAACATCGGGTCGCGGGTGGAAATGGAGCAACGCGAGCTGGCAGTGGCCGCTTCACGTACGGCTTACGAGAATGCACGCGCGGCGCTGCAGAACATAGAGGCCGAACTCCAGAACGCGCTGGTCACGGCACGAAGCAATTTCGAGAGCCAGGTGGCAATGCGCGATGACCGGTTGATCCGCAGTGAGGTGGATGGTATGGTGTACGCGGTGAACATCGAGCCGGGAGAACTGGTTTCGCCGCAGCAGAAGCTTGCGGTGCTGGGCCGCGCCGATGCCTTCGAGATGGAACTGCAGGTGGATGAGATGGATATAGCGCGCGTGCGGCCCGGGCAGGAGGTGGCGGTCACACTCGACAGTTATCCTGATCAGGTGTTCACTGGGGAGATCGCGCGGATAGACCCCATGATGGACCAGCGCTCGCGCACATTCACGGTGATCGCTGTGTTCCAGAAGGCGCCGGAACAGTTATATCCGAATCTTACCGTGGAGGCCAACATCGTGATCGAGCGGAAGGAGGATGCACTTACCATACCTGCCGCATATCTGGTGGAAGGTGATCGAGTGATCGTGGGGGAGGATGAGCTGCGTCAGGTCCGTATTGGTCTGCGCGATCTGCAGCGCGTAGAGGTGCTGGAAGGGTTGGACGAGAACACCATGATCCTGCGGCCCTGATGCGCACGAAGTTGCTCCTCGACATCAGTACCACGTTGCTTACTGCGCGTATGAAGCAAAGCGTCGTGGCAGCGGTGGGGGTCACCTTCAGCATTACGATGTTCATCGCATTGACCGGTTTCATGAACGGCTTGAACGCAATGTTGGATGGCTTGATCCTGAACCGTACGCCGCACGTGCGATTATACAATGAGATAGGACCGCTGAAGGTGCAGCCGCTTGACAGGATGGGGTTGGAGGGGCACGCGTTCATCTCCTCGATCAAGCCGCGTGCGGGCATGGAGCGTGTGCGCAATGCGCAGGCGATCATAAATGCATTGCAGGAGGACCGACGTGTGATGGGGATCGCACCGAAGGTGGTGGCGCAGGCTTTCTTCAATGTGGGCACCACCGAGCTGCCTGCGGCGGTGAATGGGATCGAACCTTACGAGGAGGAGCGGCTCTTTCGTTTCACCGACTACCTGGTGCAGGGACGGCTGGCCGATCTGCAGGGACAGAACGCGATAGTGATCGGTAAGACGCTGGCCGATCTCATGCTTGTACAACTCGGGGACAATGTGCAGCTAACGACAGCACGCGGCGAACGATTCCTTTTAAAGGTGGTGGGCTTCTACCAGAGCGGCCTTGCGGATCTCGACCGGTCCTTGGCATACACTTCTGTGCGCACTGCGCAACGCTTGTTGGGTGAACCTTCAGGTTACATCACGGACATCCAGGTGAAACTGTATGATCTGGCACAGGCACCACGACTGGCAACTGAATTCGAGCAAAGGTTCGGCGTGGATGCTATCGATATCCAGAGTGCGAATGCGCAGTTCGATACGGGCACCAATGTGCGCAACTTGATATCCTATGCGGTAAGCATTACACTGTTGGTCGTCGCTGGATTCGGGATATACAACATCCTGAACATGATGATCTACGAGAAGCTGGACAGCATCGCGATCCTAAAGGCCACGGGTTTCTCGGGCGGCGATGTCAAGCGGATCTTCATCTACCTCTCACTGATCATAGGGATCTGCGGCGGGCTGGTGGGCCTGATCGGTGGTTTTGCCGTGTCGCACCTGATCGCACGTGTGCCATTCGAGACCGAGGCGCTGCCAACGATCAAGACTTACCCTGTGCTATTCGCCGTGAGATTCTATGTGATCGGGATCATTTTCTCCTTGGTCACCACATACATCGCCGGTCTCTTCCCCGCGCGAAAAGCGGCGAAGGTGGATCCCGTACAGATCATCCGCGGGAAATGAGGCGCGACGGGCCCATACTTGAGACCAGGGGGATCTCCAAGTATTTCCATGATCCGGTCACTGTAAAGGTGCTGAAGGAGGTGACCTTTCAGGTGCAGCGCGGCGAGTTCGTCAGCGTGATCGGCAAGAGCGGTTGCGGCAAGAGCACGTTGTTGTACATCCTCAGCACCATGGATACCGATTACGAGGGAGAACTTTTTATCGACGGAGTACACACCCGGCAACTGTCTCATGATCAGCTGGCACACTTGCGCAGCGAGAAGATCGGTTTCGTGTTCCAGTTCCATTATTTGCTCACGGAATTCAGTGTATTGCGTAATGTGATGCTGCCGGGCCTGAAACTGGCGAAACACAGCGAGAAGGAGGTGGAGGAGCGCGCGATGCAACGGCTGGAGATGCTGGGTATCGCAGATCAGGCGCATAAAAAGGCCAACCAGATAAGCGGCGGGCAGAAACAACGCGTGGCGATCGCGCGTTCCCTGATCAACGATCCGGCGATCTTGATGTGCGATGAACCGACCGGGAATTTGGATAGCAAGAACAGCGAGGTCGTATTCGAGATCTTTAAAGAACTGGCGGCAGGCGGCCAGAGCCTGTTGGTGGTGACGCACGACGAGGATTTCGCCGGAAGGACCGACCGGATCATTGAAATGGATGACGGACGGGTAGTGCGGATGTGAGGCTTCGGGCAGTCTCTAATTTGAATTGGGCATCCGCTGTGGCGCTTTAGCTGTTCCATGCTGTTGCGAAATGCCTGTCGTGGAACACCTCCCTTGGATCTTCGAAGCTTCAGGGTTCCACCCACCTACTTTTGCCGCATGCGCACGGGCGATAACCGGGTGAGACGGGTGATGGAACTCTACGTTCGCGAATTGCGGCCATTGTTCCCTGAAAGCGAAGTGAAGGCGATCCTGCGCAGCGTCTTCAGCGAAAAACTTGGTTGGGACGCCATGGAGCTTGAGTTGCGCCGAGAGGAGGCCCTAAGCGAATCCGAGCTGCTTCAAGTATATCTGCCGCTGAAACGCATCCGCTCCGGCGAACCACTGCAATACATCCTCGGCAGCACGGTATTCCATGGTTTGAAGCTGGAGGTGGCCCCGGGTGTATTGATCCCTAGGCCGGAAACCGAGGAAATGGTCGATCGGATCATCCGCAGTGGCGTCAAGCCGAAGAAGATCGTGGACATTGGCACCGGCAGTGGTTGCATCCCGTTGGCGTTGAAGAATGCCTTCCCCGCTGCGGAAACGATAGGCATCGATGTTTCCGATCAAGCACTGGCCATCGCTCGTCGCAATGGGGATCGGTTGGGACTGGAGGTGCAATGGATCAAGGATGATGTGCTGGATCCAGCCTTCAGCCTGCCAGCGGAGGTCGATCTGCTAGTGAGTAATCCTCCATATGTGCCGCGATCGGAATCGTCCACATTGATGCCGCAAGTGCGTGATCACGAACCACAAGGGGCCTTGTTCGTGGAGGATGATGATCCGTTGCTTTTCTATCGAGCGATCGCGGACCATGTGCTCCGATCGGTAAGATCAGAAGGCGCTATCTGGTTCGAAGGGCACTACATCCACGCCAGGGCCGTAACGGAAATGCTGAAGGAAAAAGAATTGCGTGAAGTGCGGCTGCATAAGGACATCTCCGGCCAGGACCGGTTCATCGAAGCCAGGCGATGAGGCATCAACGCCCCCTTTTCCTACTCCTGATGTGCCTGTCCATGGTGCCCGCGCTGGCACAGGATGAGGGCATGGTGATCACCAAACGCAAGGCCCATTTCAAAATGATGCTCACCTTCGATTTTCGCCGCACCTGGGTGAACGCGGAGCCGGTGGGCTTCTACGGTCTGCGTATCGGTGCACAGAAGGGCAGGGATATCGTGGCCCTCGGTTTCTATGGTTTGAGCACGCCATTCATCCAGCCCGAAGTGGACCTCGGGGAACCATTTGGCACACGTGAACTGCGCACCAACTTCGACTTCACAACACTCACGTATGAGCGGATATTGATCGAGACCACACGCTGGCAGCTCGGTCTGCCTGTGGGTATCGGTCTCGGGAACTACCGCACCAGCTATCGCACCGATGAAGGAACCTTCCGTGCATACACCACCAACGAACTGGTGCCATTGGATGCGAGCATTTACCTCAACTACAAGGTCACGTGGTGGGGCTTCATCGGAGTGGGAGGCGGCTATCGCTACGTTTACGCCTTCGACCCGAACATCTCCACCGTCCTGAGCGATTGGACCTGGTTCGCCAAGGTGGGATTGCGATTCGGGCAGATATACAAACGCATTCGAGGTTCTTCCGAAGATGAATGACATGGATCGCGACAAGGCAGCGCAACGCATAACAGAGCTTGCGCGGCAGTTGGAATTCCACAACCACCGCTATTATGTACTGGCGGCCCCTGTGATCGATGATCAGGAGTTCGATATGATGCTGAAGGAACTCGAGCAGCTTGAAGCGCGGTTCCCCGAACTGACCGATCCCAACAGCCCTACACAACGCGTGGGAGGAGACATCACCAAGAATTTCCCCACGGTAGCGCATAAGCATCCAATGCTCTCTCTGACCAATTCCTACGAAAGGGAGGAGGTCGAGGCGTTCGTGGATCGGATCAAACGCGAGGTGGGCGATGTGAACTACGCGCTGGAGCTGAAGTACGATGGCGTAGCGATCAGCCTTACATACGAAGGTGGAAGATTGGTGCGTGGCGTAACGCGCGGAGATGGTGAAAAGGGCGAGGAGATCACCGCCAACGTGCGCACCGTGCGGGCGATCCCATTGATCTTGCAAGGCGATGATGTTCCCAAACTGCTTGAAGCGCGGGGCGAGATCTTCTTTCAACGACCGGTCTTCGAGAAGCTGAACGAGGAGCGTTTGGAGCAGGGAGAGGAGCCGTACGCCAACCCGCGGAACACGGCCGCGGGATCGCTAAAACTGCAGGACTCGAAGGAGGTGGCCCGGCGTGGTCTGGATAATTTCGTATACGGCCTCGCCGGTCAGCAACTTCCAACGCGAAGCCATTACGGCAACATCCTGAAAGCCTCCGAATGGGGTTTCAAAACACCGGACACCGGCAGGAACCGATTGGCGCTCGCGCGTGACCTGGATGAGATCCTCGCATTTATTGATCACTGGGACAAGGCCCGGCATGATCTGGAATTCGACATCGATGGCGTGGTGATCAAGGTGGACGACCTGGACGTGCAGGAGGAACTCGGCCTTACCGCCAAGAGTCCGCGCTGGGCGATCGCCTACAAGTTCAAGGCGGCGCAAGTGGTGACACGGTTACTGGACGTGGGCTACCAGGTAGGCCGCACTGGTGCTGTCACCCCTGTTGCCCATCTGGAGCCTGTGCTGCTGGCGGGATCCACAGTGAAACGTGCCACGCTGCACAACGCCGATCAGGTGGCTAAGCTCGATCTGCACATCGGTGATATGGTGCAGGTAGTGAAGGGCGGCGAAGTGATCCCAAAGATCCTCGGCGTTGAACCGGGATCACGTGCTGCCGATGCCGTACCAGTGATCTTCCCATCTAACTGTCCCGAATGTGGAACGGAGCTCATCCGGCTGGAAGGCGAAGCACAACACTATTGTCCCAATGAACATCAATGTCCACCGCAGATCACCCGGCGGATAGAGCATTTCGTAAGCCGCCGCGCCATGGACATCAATGGGCTGGGTGGCGAAACGGTGCAGGAATTCTTCGGCGCGGGTTTGATCCGGAACATAGCCGATCTGTACGACCTTACGCAGGAAAAGATCCTTGCGCTCGGTCACGGTTGGAAGGAGAAAAGCGCGAACATCATCCTGCAAGGCCTGGAGGCAAGCAAGGAACGCACCTTCGAACAGGTGCTGTTCGCGATCGGCATCCGCCACGTGGGCGAAACCGTGGCCAGGAAGATCGCACGATCGGTGGGGGACATCGATCGGTTGATGACCATGAGTAAAGAAGAATTGGAAGCGATCGATGTGGTGGGCCCTGTCATCGCTGAGAGCATCATCGATTTCTTCGCCGTGGAAGGGAATCGCAACATCATTGAACGGCTACGGGAACATGGCCTGCGTTTCGAGATCGATCCCGCCGAACGGATCGAGACCGGAGACAAATTGAAGGGAATGACATTCGTGGTCTCTGGTGTGTTCCAGCACTACAGCCGCGACGGGATCAAGGAGGTGATCGAAAGGAATGGCGGCAAGATGAGCGGTTCGATCAGCAGCAAGACCACTTACGTGGTGGCCGGCGAAGGCATGGGCCCGGCGAAAAAGGCGAAGGCCGAGCAGCTTGGTGTAAAGGTGATCGGCGAGGAGGAGTTGCGCGCGATGATCGACTGAGCAGAACCAAACATTCAATGGGCCTTCTCGTGGGTGATCTTGCGTCTGGGTCCGAGCAGATCCAATGCCTGGCCAATGGACACGGCCGCAGCGAAAGGAACCAACCAGATCACCCGGTTCTGGAATCTGAAATCGATGGTGGAAAGATTCGAGCAGATCATCGCGTTCATGATCAAGGCGATCAACAACAAGATCATACCCTGCTTAAGGATCGGATCCATTCGACCATGGATCCACAACAGGAGAATAATTCCGAAGCTGACGAATACGAAGATACGTTGTAAGGAATTGAGCCGATCAGGATCGAAGAATCCGTTATGTTGTAATGACCGCTGATATTCGCGGATCGTATCCGGGAATCGTTCACTTATTCTATGATGCGGTGATGATCCTTGCTTATATTGTTGGGGGCGCTCGACATCGAATGAGAAGAACTGTACAACGGTATACTCGATCGATTTGCGCAGGAGGATGGATAACAGTTCAGGTCTTGAATAGACATCCGCCAACAGTTTTTCGAACTCATCCCGGTTGGCGGCCCAGCCGCCCGTCTTATACAATGGGCTTTGCGGATCCCAAAGGAAGTCATGACCGAATTCATCTTTGAACTCGCACATCTTATAGCGACCATCGCCACATTCATTGTCGAGGAAAGTCTCCAGGATCCCAACCTCCATAAGCTTGTTCACGGCCATTACATGACCGATCCCGCTATACTGGAACTTGTCGCCTAGGGCTTTCTGCAGGACCGGAACGAGGACCAATGCCGAAACCACCGTGGAAAGAGCAAGGAGGATCCTGTTCCTTGTGAAAGGAAGGCTTTGCTTCCGAAACCAACGTACACCGGTATACAACAGGACCATAAGCATCAGGACCAGTTGAAGCGCCAAGTTGGAAAGATGGGCCATCATCGCGTACACCATGATCAAAACTGCGAGGGCCAGTGAAACCGTGGATGCATTCCGGCGAAGTAGGATGAAGAGGAAGGCAAGGATACCCATACCGGTGAAAATATCCGGTATCAAAATGCTCACATTCTAAGAGCCTGTTTAGGATCGTTTGAGCAAGAGGGAAAGAAAGGCCAGAACCATGAATTGGAGGCTGGTATTGAGCTTTCGTTCG
>JAEZCB010000064.1 GCA_023412755.1 Bacteroidota bacterium | reverse complement strand
CTACATGGATGAAGGCGACCAGCGTACCCCGGCTGCCCATGATCCCCTGCCATTCCATCCGTGCATGCCAGATCTGATGGGCCGGCAGGCGTTCCTCCGCCAGTGGACCAACGGGGATCGCCGCCACATGCCGCATACCCAACTGTATACTGAGGCCAGCAGGGAGTGGCTGCCGTACGAAAGTTCCAGCGGTCACGGGTGGAACACCGGGTATGCGGTGCGCATCACCATGATCGCGATCCACCACATGCTCCTGTATGGTAAGCATGGCCGTGATCGAAGGAAGGCGCTCTCCATGATCAGGCCTCCAGACCATATACGCCTCCAGCCCATTTTGATCGGCCACGCCCGCGTTGGCGAAGACGTTGCCTGTTCCTTCACTGCTCGGCATGGGAAGAATGAGCCCTTCCACCCGCCGCATGTATGCCGCCACCTGCATCTGAAGCCGATCACCTGATGCACCATGCGTCAGCGCCAGTTCCGTCTCACGCACACTTTCGGGCATCAGCCCTTCGAGAAAGCGACCATCGCTGCCCAACAGTTCCCAAACGGTTGGCCGCGATACCGATGCACCGTGGCGAAGGGAGATCCACCAGCGCGTGAAAAGCCGCTGAGAAACACCGGCCACAAGCCGTGGATCGAACAGGCGATCCACCGTGGCAAGACTTTGCAGCAACCTGTCCTCGTGCTGGTATACGTTCCTTTCCATGCCGATACCGGCATAGACCGAAGTGTTTGCGGGTCCGGTGGAGCGCAACTCCGCGAAGGGCGTGAACGTGATCACGCGCGTATCGGCACGTGTGCGAAAACTGTCGCTGGGTACCGCATCGATGATCACGCGTTCATCCAGGAGATCCCGTTGTACCAGAACTTCATTGCCAATGGTAGCGCTCAATTTCCACCGGCCCACCGGAAATTCCGCAGCGATCGCCTGCCTGCTTCCTGCGGCTCCGATCAATTCCTCCTTATACCCACTGAAGACCGGCGAGGTCCCGAACGGATTCAGCTTGTCGATATGATGACCATGCAAGGTGAATAGCAGGGAATAACGGGAAGAGAACCTGTGTTCGGCCACCACACCACCGAACAATTGCAGCTTCTCCAGGCGTGCATCGATCTTGCGGCTGAAGGCATTGGCCGTACGGGGAGCATCGGCCGCGGTGAGGCTGTCCAGACCGCCGGGAAGCCCCCAGGCCACCTCCTGCAGCGTGAGCAACAGCTGGATCGTGGTACGCCGCCGTTGATGCCGCGAAACGATGAACACCTGGTCGCGGCGGCTGTACTCCTGATCCCGGTATCCTTCATTCCGCTGGCGCAATGCACCCACCACCACGTTGTTGCCGGCATTGCCAAATGAGCCACCCAGGCTGATGCGGTGGAAGCCGTACGATCCCCCGGCCACGGAAGCACGAACACCTGCTCCCCTACCTGTGAAGGGCGTGGGCGGTGTTGTAAGTAAAAGACCGCTGGGCGCGCTGCCATAGGCCGGTGGTCCAACACTGCGCACCACCTGCATGCTACCGATCAGCTCCGGGTCCAGCAGTTCAAGCGGCGTACTGCCATCCGCCAGCGTAAGAGGCAGACCGCTCCAGTACACCTTCACACCGCGAACACCGAACGGGCTTCGCAACAAACTTCCGCGTATGGAAAGCCGTGCGCTGCCGCCAAGCCCGCGCTGGTCCATCTGCACGCCCGGAACCCATTGCATGGCACTGTTGATCCCCGAGCGCTCGAAATTCCACAGCAGCGCGCTGTCCACCTCCATCGCGGTGATCATGGCCATGCCAAGCGAACGCCGCGGGTCTGGTGTTATCCGCACTTCCGGAAGGTCCACGACCATGGGATCGAGCCGGATCAGATCATCCTCCAGATCCTCGAGTTCCACGCGCACGGCATGGTATCCCGGCGCTTGTAGGATCAATGCCGTGGGCAGTGGCGCGGAAAGGCAGAAACGGCCATCCAGATCACTGACCGCCAGCGGTGCTCCAGTACCATCATAGATCTGGCAACCGAAAACGGGGTTGAATGTGGCCTGATCGGTAACAGTGAAGCAATACTGGGCACGGATAGAGGAAGAGCAACATAGCAGGAATAGGAAGATCGATCTAACCCACATGGATCACCAAGTTAATCCGGGAGCGCCGCGATCGTGCAAGATGCATGGACATGGCCCGAAGATGCCCCACGGCAATTTCCACGGCCGTATCCTTGCAAACCGAATGCGCTCCAACGACACCATCTGCGCCATAAGCACACCACCCGGCCGGGGTGGTATCGCCGTGTTGCGGATCAGCGGGCCCAAGGCCTTTGGCACCGCAGAGCGCCTGGCCCCCACCCTGCCGTTGGAACCCTTGTTCCGCCATGCCTACTACGTGCCCTTGATCGACATGGATGGCGAGATCGACGAGGGGATCATGACACTCTTCAAAGGGCCGAATTCCTTTACTGGCGAGGATGTGGTGGAGATCGGCGTGCATGGTTCGCCGTACATCCAGCAACGCATGCTGCACGCTTTGGTGGAGGCCGGTGCAAGACTGGCCGCCCCCGGCGAGTTCACGCAACGTGCCTTCCTGAATGGCCGCATGGACCTGAGTCAGGCGGAAGCGGTGGCCGACCTGATCGCCAGCCAGAGCGCAGCCCAACACAGGCTCGCGCTGCAGCAGTTGCGCGGCGGGTTCGGAGAACGGATAGATGAACTGCGCCAACAACTGATCGACCTTTCGGCGTTGATCGAACTGGAACTCGATTTTTCCGAAGAGGATGTGGAGTTCGCGCAGCGGGTGGAACTGCTCGCCCTGATCGACAGGGTGGTGGACCTATGCACCGAACTCATTGACAGTTTCCGATTCGGCAACGCCGTGCGTGAAGGGGTGCCAGTGGCCATTGTAGGAGCGCCCAACAGCGGAAAGAGCACATTGCTGAACGCCATGCTCCAGGAAGATCGCGCCATAGTGAGCGACATACCAGGCACCACGCGGGACACGGTGGAAGAAGTGGTGAATCTCGATGGCATGCTATTCCGATTCATCGATACCGCCGGATTGCGAAGCACGAAGAACAAGGTGGAAAAGCTGGGTATCGAGCGCAGCTACAAAAAAGCGGCGGGGGCACAGATCGTGGTGTTGCTGGCCGATGCCTCCATCATGAGCGAAGGAGCGCTGCGCACGGAGGCCGAGATGCTACGCCAGCGGATCGGTGAAGGACCACGTGTGATCCCGGTGCTCAACAAATCCGACCTGCCGGGTGCCAAAAGCCTGGGCCAGGTATTGTCCATCAGTGCGCGTACCGGGCAGGGATTGGATGCGTTGAAACAGTTGTTCGTGGAACATGTGAACGCCCTAAACAGCGGACCTGGTGATATCGTGGTAACGAACGTGCGTCATCTGGAAGCGCTTACCAGGGCCAGAACAGCCCTGCTCGATGCCAAGAAGGCCATCGATGCCGGCGTGGGTGGCGAATTGCTCTCGCTGGACCTGCGGAAGGCACAACATCATCTGGGCGAGATCACCGGCAAGATCACCAGCGAGGATCTGCTCGGAAGCATCTTCGGGAGGTTCTGCATCGGCAAGTGATCCTCAGGACCGGTCTTTCGGGTGGGTGTATCTTTAAGGTCATACCGCATATGCTTATGACCCATAGAGCCTTCAAATTTTCCCTGCTGATCATTGCATGCTTCTACTCCTGCACCGCATCCAAACCTCCGGGAGTGGCCACTGTTGAACCATTCGATGCCGAACGGTACATGGGAAAATGGTACGAGATCGCGCGGCTGGACCATCGCTTCGAAAAAGGACTCAACAATGTGACAGCGGAATATTCCCTCCAGGAAGATGGCGGCATATCCGTGGTGAACCGCGGCTATGATGTGGAGGATCAGGAGTGGACCGAAGCCACCGGCAAAGCCGAATTCGTGGAAGGATCGGACAAGGCCCGGTTGAAGGTCTCCTTCTTCGGACCATTCTATTCCGGATACAACGTGATCGCACTGGATCAAGGCTACCAGCATGCGCTAGTGACCGGCGATGACCGCCGGTATCTCTGGATCCTTTCGCGCAGCCCTGATATGCCGCAAGGGATCCGGGATGAATACGTACGCCAAGCCAGGCAATTGGGATATGCCACGGACGATCTGATCTGGGTGGAGCATGACCGGTGATCGGAACTGGCTGTGCCAGTGCATTTACATTCGTGCCACAGATCTCGCACATGAAGATCCTTCGGAACATCCTTGCCATCATCGCCGGGTTCGCCGCTGGCAGCATTGTGAACATGAGCCTCCTCATGCTGGGAAACACCATAGTGGAATTGCCACCCGGAACAGATGTGTCCACACCGGAAGGGCTGGCAGCCGCCATGCCCCGATTCACCGCCATACATTACTTGTTCCCTTTTCTGGCGCATGCGTTGGGCACATTGGCCGGTGCCTGGGTGGCCGCATCGATCGCTTTGACCCATAAGATGATCTTCGCATTGGTCATGGGAGGACTATTTCTGATCGGTGGTATCGCTAATGCCTTCATGCTGCCAGCTCCGGCCTGGTTCATTGTTCTGGACCTCATGGGCGCCTACATCCCCATGGCCTGGATCGGCGGCCGATCCGCTGCACCACGTGGAGGCTTCAGCAGTGGCGACAGGACCCCTTGAGGTGCATCGCGATACAAAGCGTTCCTTGCGTACCCACCGACCGGCCGCATGACCTGGCCGCAGATGATACCACCGGACCCCCAACACCAGGAGCATCCCAGCAAGAGTGGGAATTCGTCAGGCATTGTATCACCAACTTTGCGACCCGATGATGGATCATGCCACCTGGATGCTGCGGTGTTCGCAACTGGCACGGAACGGCGCCGGTCTGGTGGCACCGAATCCGTTGGTGGGTGCGGTACTGGTGCAGGGGGATCGCATACTCGCCGAAGGGTGGCACAAGCGCTACGGTGGCCCGCATGCGGAAGTGGAGTGCCTGCGGCAATTCGGGGATGGCGCAGTGCCGCAGGATGCGGTGATGTATGTGAACCTTGAACCATGTGCACATTTCGGGAAGACACCACCATGCACGGACCTGCTGATCGAGCGGGGCGTGAAGCATGTGGTGATCGGGCAACGCGATCCTTTTCCGGAAGTGGCAGGCAAAGGCATAGAAAAGCTGAAAGCCGCAGGCATCACCGTGGAGACCGGCGTGGAAGAGGAGGCGTGCCGGTGGCAACAAAGGCGGTTCCTCACTTCGGTGGAAAAGGGCAGGCCTTACATCATCTTGAAATGGGCGCGCTCGGCCGATGGCTTTCTGGACCAGCAACCGCGGCAGGGCCGCGTTGTGCAGCGGATAAGTAACGACACCAGCCACATACTGGTGCACCGGTGGCGCAGTGAGGAACAGGCGATCATGGTGGGCAGCCGCACGGTGATCAATGATGATCCGCAGCTAACAACAAGGCTGGTGCACGGGCGGCAGCCGTTGCGTGTGGTGCTGGATCGTGCAGGTGTCACGCCCGCAGGATCGAAGGTCTATGATCGCACCACTCCCACCCTGCTCTTCACGCGTGCGCTGCGTGCTGATCTGAAACACGTGGAACAGGTAACGATAGCGGATGATGATCCACTGAAGGTGCTGCTTCAGGAACTGCATCAACGGGGGATCCGATCCATGCTAGTGGAAGGTGGTGCTGGTCTGCTGAACGCCTTCCTTGCGCAGGGTCTGTGGGATGAAGCGCGTGTGATCACGGGCACCGCAAGTTTTGGAAATGGTACACCCACACCCATTGGCTTGCCACCTCCACAACGCACACTCGATCTGGATGGTGACATGATGCATCTGCATGTGAACACCAATATGCACCAAAACGTGGATCCCACATGGTACTGGTGATCGCGGCCGCGGCCTTGATGGCCTCCCTCTTCATGCTCTTCAAAGTATTCGATCGGCGCGAGATCCCCCTGATGCCGGCGATCTCGGTGAACTACCTGGTGGCGCTGGCGTTCGGAACCCTTTACGCGCCGCCATGGCAGGCAGGCGACATTGCCAACCTTTGGATACCTGCGATCGGCATTGGCATCCTGTTCCTGTTGATCTTCTACCTCACCGGACTTTCGGCACAACGTGCCGGCCTGGCAGCGACAACTGTGGCAAGCAGGATGAGCCTTGTGCTCACGGTGATCGCGGCGGTGGTGTTATATGGAGACCGGCCTGGATGGATCGGTTGGCTGGGGATCGTGGCGGCGTTGGTGGGCGTCACCTTATCATCGCTGGTGAAGGGATCCGGTGGAGTGCGCGGTGCATGGCTGCTGCCTTTGCTCATCTTTCTGGGCAACGCGGTCATCGACATCAGCGTGAACTGGATGCAGCGCATGCACCTTACACCCGCTACTGAAGCGGTGTTCCCGGCCCTCTGCTTCATCTCTGCCGCTCTGCTCTCGGTGGTCCATGTTGCCTTGCGTGATGGTTTCGCCACCTTTACCGACCCCGGTGTACTGATCGGTGGTGGGCTGCTTGGGGTATTGAACTATGCGGCCTTGTTGATGATCGTGCGCGCACTCGCATACAGCGGACTTCCCTCCAGCAGCGTATACCCCTTGATGAACGTATGTGTGATCATGTTCGCCACAGTTGCCTCCATATTCCTCTTTGGCGAACGGCTGCGTAAAGCACAATGGATAGGCATCGGGTTCGCGGTGCTGGCACTGGTGCTGATCTTGAACGCATGAGCGATCGCTACCGGACGATCATTGGCGAGACACATGCGGTGTTGCGGGAGAAGGCCAGCCGTTTCATAGCATACGCGTTCCCCATCCGTGATCAGGAGGAATTCAAGAAGCGGGTGGATGTGATAGCGAAGGAGCACCATACATCCAGGCATGTGTGCTACGCGTGGGTTCTGGGTGATGATGGGGATCACCAACGTGCGAACGATGCGGGCGAACCTGCTGGCACCGCTGGCAGGCCGATCTTGAACCGGATCCTTAGCGCGAACCTTACTTATACCGCGGTGGTGGTGGTGCGCTACTTCGGCGGCACATTGCTCGGAAAGGCCGGATTGATAAAGGCGTATGGAGGAGCGGCACAAATGGTGTTGGATGATGCACAGGTGGTGGAACACATGGTGCGTGAAGAGATATCGATCACCTGCACGCATGCACAATTCGAGATGGTGAAGCGTGAGCTGCAGACCCTTGAAGGAGATGTGGTGGAAAGCCGATTCGCGGCCCTGGTGGATGCGGTGGTGGCTGTACCGAAGAGCATGGTGGAGCAGTGCACGGCGCGGTGGATAGCACGTGGTATGCAGGTGCGGTAGGCTCGATGTGGCGATCATCATCACTCGCTCATTCTATTTGGTTGCGAACACGCCGATCCGGAACGCAGATCTTGCAGGAACGCGATGCCTTGCAGGCACAGTTGCGTGAGCGATAGGAACGGCACCCCGCAGGGCGCCGAAGGCGCACGAGGAGTATAGTGGATAGCGCGACCCGCTCCCGGCGGGGCACGCCCAAACACCTTACAAGAAGTGATCTTTCATGGCTTGCAGGAAGGCCTCTGGCGCTCGGCGCGGACGCATGGTCTCCTTATCCACGAACACCAGTACGGTCTCTGCCTCGGTGAGGAGCGCACCTGCTTCATTGTGTATATGGTAGAGGAAGCGGATGCGTGCGCTGGGTGGTTCCGCGATGGTGGTGCGTATGGTGATCAGATCATCATACCGGGCGGGCGCGTGGTAGGTTATGCTTAGGGTGCGCACCGGCAGCATGATGCCCTCCTCCTCCAACCGCCGGTACGGAAAACCCAGTGTTCTCAAGGCTTCCACGCGGCCCACTTCGAAGTACTCGGCATAGTCGCCATAATACACATAACCCATTTGATCGGTCTCCCCGTAACGTACGCGCAACTGGGTCTGGTGGGTGAACATGTGCCGCAAGGTAGAAGTGGCGCGGCATTGATATACAAATGCATTGTTGCGCGAGCCGTTGGATCACCTAAATTAGAGGGCGCCACCAACCCATTCATCACCGTGCATCCACACTCTGAAGTGATCGCTGTTGAAGTGGATCAACGGACCATGGTTCGACCGATGATGGCAAGGTATGCGACGAAGCTTGCGGAGAACACGGCGACCTTCTACAACCCGCGCAGGACAAGGATTTTAGCGGGCCGGGGGGAGTGTTGGGCCCATGTGAAAATATCTTTACCGCAAAACAACAGCGCACTTTTTTTATTCACTTTCTACGATCCATATTTCAGACCCTGTTGGAGGGGTTTCGACACCCA
>JAEZCB010000085.1 GCA_023412755.1 Bacteroidota bacterium | reverse complement strand
ATCCACATCGACCCGCTCAATTTTTCCGGCGAGCTCTGGGTGGAGGATGATGGTCGCATGCTGGTGTGCGCACGCAGTAGCGTAGTGCCCGGCAATGGGGGGGACGCCATCCTCATGGCCTTCTACCCGTCAGCGGTGGGGATCGCGGAAGCCGGATCGTTCGCTGCCGTGCAGGTGGCTCCGGTGCCGGCCCAGGACCAGATCACGCTCTTCGTGGATCCCTCCTTGATCGGCGAAGCAGTAATGGTGGAGCTCTTCAACGTGACCGGTGCGCAGGTGCTTACCCACGCCTTGCCCGCACTGGCACAGCACACGATCCTTACCATTCCTGCACAGCTGGACAACGGGGCTTATATCCTGGTGATCCGTACAAAAAGCACGGCCACGCGTCCCGTGCGTGTGATCGTTCAGCGCTGACAGGCCGTGCAGAGCGGTCAGGAGCAACTACGCCATCCGATCCCTGATCTTCCTCGCGCGCGCCACGAGCGCTTTGCTGCCCGAGCGTTCGAACGCGGCCAGGGTGCGGCGCACCATGGGCTGCAGGCTCCGGTCGGCTTGCGCGAAGGTGGCGAGGCTGTCCAGCGCCCAGGCTTTCACGAAGGTGCGGGGATGGGTGATGTCGCGCCGCAGGATCTGCACCGCGCGGGCGCGCTGCGGGGGTGCCCAGGGGAAGAGCGGGAGAGCGCGCACGATCTGCAGGCGTATCTCCCAGCGGTCGCTGTCGGCGAGTGGGCCGATGAAGACATCCTTATAAGGGGCCACCCACGCGGGCTGTTCGTGGGCGAGCTTCTCCAGCGCGTCCAGCGCGCGCATGGCGAGAAGGCCGTTGGGGTCGTAGGCTAGCGCCACCAGTTCGGCCACACGGGTTGGATCGAGGCGCACCGCCTCGATCACGCGGGGCACGTGCGCGATGGAACGACGGTCGCCACCGTCGAGCAGGTTGCCGAAGGAGGCTCCCCCGGCGGTCGCTCGTTCCTGTTCAGTATCCTTCACCGATCCAAATTTACCCGGTCTGTGTGAAGGCTCTGTGATCGGCGGATCGATCCGATGGATCCAAGAAGCCGCCTCCTACCTCTGTGATCCGGTCATGTTCGCAAACACCTCATCATCATTTCCGAAGGAACGGATCCCCCTCCGGATACACCGGCCGTTTCACTGGAACACCCATCTGTTCCTGAAAGAAGGCCAGCATCTCCTCAAGGAGGGCTTGATAAATGGCCGCGAGTGCATCGTATGGTGTGTAATCGATCGGCTCCTCGTCCAGCGTGGATCGCAGGTTGTGTTCGATGAACGCGGAATCCATGCGAAACAACAGTTCATCGTACACCCGCTGCAGTTCCGGCCGCAACTCCGGCGCACGCAATTCCCGGAAGGTCAGTGGCGGTGTTACTAGATCAACATCCAACGGGAACCACGCCTGTACGAAAAGCGGGGTCGGACCATCATATCCGAACGCTGCATAGTGCAGGCTGTCGTTGAAAAGCAGGGTATCCGCGAAACCGATCGCGTAATGATCCTGCGCCTGGAACGTGAGCGGCAGAACGATCCCAGAAAGAATGGCCATAAGGCGCATGTCTGGGCAAGGTACTGTTCGGGTCGAAATGATACTCTTCGATCGCCAACATTCAGTGATCGTGGCAGGTCAATATGATCCGCTTTGTGACATTGGTCATGGAACACGCGGTCATGGATCATCAACTTCGATCCACCAAGCGATCCGCCATGAAGACCATACTCCACGCCACAGACTTTTCCGCCCAGTCCGTACCCGCTTTGAAACTGGCGCATGCCCTTAGTGAGGCATCCAGCAGCACGTTGGTGGTGTTGCACGTGTTCGATGTCCCTATGATCGTAAGCAGTCCGCAGCGGTCGGATACCATGCAGCTGATCGGAAAGGATCTACACAAACTGGAAAAGGTGAGGCTGGAGAATTTTTGCAAGGAACACCTTGGAGAGGTGAACATGAAGCACATACGCTGCAAGGTGAAGGAGAATGAAGTTCCCGCCACGGCGATCATGGGGGTGGCCGATGACATTGATGCCGATACGGTGATCGTGGGCACACGCGGTGAAAGCCGTGTGCGCGAACTGTTGATGGGAAGCACCGCGAAGAAGCTGCTCAAAGAAAGCGCACGGCCGGTGCTGGTGGTACCTGCCGGTGCGCTCACCAACGCGCCGGAACAGGTCGCACAGGCCGTAATGATCGGGGATGCGGATGTGGGCGCCATTGAGCGAGGGATCCGCTTTTGTGATGAGCTGGGCGCCAGGTTGACAGTGGTGCATGTGGGCGATGCGAAAGATGGCATGGCGGCCCGGAGCCTGGATCAGCTCATGACCAGGGTGAAGGAGAATACCGGCCGCAAGGACTTGCGACATGAGTTGGTGCATGTTGGAGATGTGACCATCGCCGAGGCCCTTGACCGGTACCTGCACAAACACAAGATCGATCTGCTCGTGATGTTGGGACGCCGGCACCACAACGTATTGGACATGCTCTTCGGTAGCGATGTGATCATCGGCATGGCATTCCATACCAGGGTGCCCACACTGGTGTTGCGTGAAGGCTGAGGATCGGTGAACGAACGGGTCCATGCAGAACCCGTATTGTGCTGCATCTATTACTTGGAGAAGATGCCACCCCGGCCATCGTGGGTGATACGAAGAACATCGCTCCGGCCCTATGTTAGCTGGCCCATTAGCGTGAAGGTCTTGAGCTGGTCATTCTACCATCTCCATTGGGCAATGGCCGGAATACTTCATTCCAGTACCTCATGGCTGTATCTGGTAGGTTACCTCCGGCTCTGTTCTTTACATCTTTTCACTACACATTATCCGCCCAGATCCAGTATCTTACGTGCGTAAAATGAGGATGCGGCAGATGGCCTTACGAACAGGTCGCCCGCGTACTTGAAAGCGCCGATCATCAGCCCCTTGCGAGATATCAACAGAATCCCCGCCGTTGTTGGCTTTTTGTGGCCTGCGGACAGGGGGATAATGGTACATTCGCGTGCCCTTGAACGTGCCGGGGCGGAATTCCTGCAGAACCATGTCCGAGACAGTCGTTGAAATGAGCGAACAGAAGAAGGCGGCCGCCGCATATTCGGCCGATAGTATCCAAGTACTTGAAGGCCTTGAGGCGGTGCGAAAGCGCCCGGCGATGTACATCGGCGACATCGGAGTGAAAGGCCTGCACCACCTTGTATATGAGGTGGTCGACAATTCGATCGATGAGGCACTTGCCGGCCATTGCGATACGGTGGAGGTGACCATTCTGCCGGATAACAGCATTCGTGTGAAGGACAATGGCCGCGGCATTCCCGTGGACATGCATGCGAAGGAAGGCCGCAGCGCGCTGGAGGTGGTGATGACGGTGCTGCACGCCGGTGGCAAGTTCGATAAGGACAGCTACAAGGTTTCCGGCGGTCTGCACGGTGTGGGTGTGAGCTGCGTGAATGCGTTGAGCACGTTGCTGGTGGCCGAGGTGCACCGCGATGGCAAGCATTACAAACAGGAGTACAATGCCGGCAAGCCGCAATACCCTGTCAAGGAGATCGGGACAACGGACTACCGCGGTACGATCGTGACCTTTACGCCGGATGCCACGATATTTCAAGCCACCGAGTACAATTACGATACACTGGCGGCGCGTTTGCGCGAACTGGCGTTCCTGAACAAAGGCATAAAGCTGACCTTGACGGATGAGCGCCGCACGAACGAGGATGGCAGCTTCGTGAGCGACTCCTTCTTCAGTGAACTGGGGTTGGTGGAGTTCGTGCGCTTCCTGGATGGCACCCGCCTGCCGATCATCGAGGATGTGATCTACATGGAAGGGGAGAAGCAAGGGATCCCCGTGGAGATCGCGATGGTGTACAACGACTCGTACAACGAGAATGTGCATTCATATGTGAACAACATCAATACGCATGAAGGCGGTACGCACCTGGCCGGTTTCCGCCGTGGCCTTACGCGTACGCTGAAGAAGTATGCCGATAACAGCGGCGCCACGCAGAAGCTGAAGTTCGACATCAGTGGCGATGATTTCCGCGAAGGCCTTACCTGTGTGGTGAGCGTGAAAGTGCAGGAGCCGCAGTTCGAGGGCCAGACCAAGACCAAGCTCGGCAACAACGAGGTGATGGGTGCGGTGGATATCGCCGTGAGCGAGATGCTGGAGAATTACCTGGAGGAGCACCCCCGCGATGCGAAGGCGATCGTGGACAAGGTGATCCTTGCCGCCACCGCCCGCCACGCGGCCCGCAAGGCGCGTGAGATGGTGCAGCGCAAGAGCGCTTTCGGCGGAGGCGGCCTGCCGGGCAAGCTGGCCGATTGCTCCAGCAAGGATGCCAGCCAGAGCGAGCTGTTCCTTGTGGAGGGCGACTCCGCAGGTGGTACGGCGAAGCAAGGCCGCAACCGGGAGTTCCAGGCCATTCTGCCACTTCGGGGTAAGATCCTGAACGTGGAGAAGGCGATGCAGCACAAGATCCTGGACAACGAGGAGATCCGCAACATCTACACGGCGCTGGGTGTGCACATTGGCACCGAGGAGGACAGCAAGGCGCTGAACATGGAGAAGCTGCGCTACCACAAGATCGTGATCATGTGCGACGCCGACGTGGATGGCAGCCACATCCAGACGCTGATCATGACCTTCTTCTTCCGCCACATGCAGCCGCTGATCGAACAGGGTTACCTGTACATAGCCACGCCGCCGCTGTATCTGGTGAAGCGCGGCAAGGAACAGGTGTATTGCTGGAGCGATGCGGAGCGCGATGCCGTGATGGAGCGCATGCGCGCGGTGAACAAGGACGCGAGCATAAACGTGCAGCGCTACAAGGGTCTCGGTGAGATGAATGCCGAACAGCTGTGGGAGACCACGATGGATCCCGAGCGCCGCACCCTGCGCCGCGTAACGATCGAGAACGGCGCGGAAGCCGATCGCGTATTCAGCATGCTGATGGGCGATGAGG
>JAEZCB010000001.1 GCA_023412755.1 Bacteroidota bacterium | reverse complement strand
GGGCACATAGGCGCCCATGGCTATTCCTCTATCACAAAACGTTCCTTGGGCTTTTCCTCCTCCTGCAACAGCCTGCCCAATTTCCTTTTTGGCCTGCCATCATCAACAGGAACGGCCTCGGCCGATGCGGCGGGGTCCTTTTGCGCGGGAACCGGATCTTCGAGTACGATCACGGCCCTGGGCGTCTGAGGCCCATCCTGCGGTCCGGATGCGAGCGGGACTTCGCGATCCTTTTTTCGGAAAAGCCCCAACTCTTCCTTGAGGATGGAGCGCAACTCCTGTTTCTCCTGCTGGAACTGTTGTTTTCGTTTGGCCGCTGCCATGGCCCCATCATTGGCGAATTGCGGATCGTTAACATCGCCATACATGTGCAGGAAGATCCGCATGCCGGTACCATCATCCACGATCGGGCCGAATTCATCCTTTGCGGGCTTGCCCAGGCGGAAGAGGTCGCTGAGCCGGAAGTTGATATGGTGATCTATACGGTCATCGAACCAATGGGTGCCGCTGATCTCGATGTCCATGGCCGAACTTCTCACTTCCATCGTGGGCACATGCACCGCTCCATCGCGGATCTGGATCTGGTTCTCCAGGCGGGAGAAACGCACATCGGCAAGGCGGTCACGCAATTCACGCGTATTCACGAAGGGCGCGACCAGTTTGTTCTGGCGTATGTGGTCCGCCACGTCCAGCAGCGGTTTATGGTCCTTGATGGCACCTTTGTCGATGGCCACATCCACGATGCAGACCAGCTTTTGCAGGTCGAGCTGGAGGTCCGGGGTCAGTGGAGCATCGAAGGAGACCTTCGCCTGGGTGCGGCCGCTGAGGTGCCGGTGGCCTATGAATTCCTGTCCGAAATCCTGGAACTCGCGGAAGAGCTGTGCCATTTCGATATCCTTCACCGTGGCGTTGATCCGCAAAGGATAGGTGGCCTGCGATCCCTGCGCTCGTGTATCCAGCTCCAGATCCCCCAATACCGCGCCGGATGCGGTGTTGAAGGTCATTGGCGAAACTTTCAGCACACGGTCCTTCATCCGCACATTGGCATTGATGGCGGTGGCGGTGAACTCCTCGAAAACGAGTTCCTCCACACGTGCGGAAAGGTCCAGCTCGATGGTAGCCGGAAGCGTTAGAACGTAATCCTTGCTGTTGGTGGATGTAGCCTGATCGCTCTGCAGCAGACCGGCCAGATCTATACGGGGTGAGCTCCCCTGGGCCTGGATGGTAAGCCGCTGATCATCGAAGATGAGGTAGGGAACTAGGTTACGCAGGTAGCCTTTCAGTTGTATGGGGTTTCCGTGGAATTCGCCTTTCAGGCCCTGCACGATGGCATCATTCCCTTGAAGCTCGATGTCCGCGTCAAGGTGCGTCACCCGGTGTCGTACACCTTTCATTTTTAGTGATGCGTCGCGGAGTGCGGCGGTACCGGTGATCTTCAAGCCTTTCAGATCCGATACACGCAGATCGGCCACATCACGCAACCGGCCGTTGATGTGCGCGTCGGCCTTCAGTCTGCCATGCACTTGCTCCAGGGTGTCCAACTGGACAAAACGGAATAGATCGGCAAGCGCGATATCGCCCTTCATATCGGCCTTCAAAGCAGCGTTGGTGAGACCGTTGGACTCCCAGTTGCCGCTCAATGATCCGCTGCCACTGCGCGTGGAGAAATTCCGGACCACCAGCTTCTTCGGTGAGCCCCTGGGTGAAAGGTCCAACGCGAGTTCTCCGTGGATATCGCTGAACGTGGTATTGCTGCGCTTTTCCTTCAACCTGCCATTGGTGAGTTTGGCCCCGATAGAAAGTTCCGGTCCTTCACCTTCCATGGGGCCGAAGTAGCGCATGGCAAGGTCTACCTCGCCATGCATGCCATAGTTGACAAGGTGTTTCGTTAGTTTTTCCGGTAGCAGCGCGAGCACATCCGAAAGGGGCAGACCAAATCCGCTGGCGCGTAGGTCCAGATCTTTCCCGCCGCTATTGGGGAGAAGGTCCAGCGTGATCTCCAAAGGCACTTTGCCGATGCTTACCTCGCCCTTATGGATGTGGAAGGAGCGGTTGGCGTTGTTGAAGGACATCTCCAGACGAAGGTGTTGCGCCGAACGATCGGAAAGCACCAGCGCATCATCATCCTTCCAATCCAGCAGTCGGGCATCTCCGCTTACAACGATCTCATTCAAGGCTTTGGCGAAATGCCCCCGCAGCAGGAGCCGGTCATGGTGGGAGCGGATCACGATGCCGTGGCGGCTGTCGCTATAGCGCAAGGCCAGATCCTTGAAGCTAACCTTATCCAGAGCGATGGTGGATGAAGTGGTCGAGGCGGTGTCCGTTTTCCAGATGATGTAGGTCTCCGCGCCATTGCCATCAAGACCTGGATACAGCTTCACCTGTGAGGCATGTACCTGTTCCACCGTGTAATTGCCCCGGAAAAGGTCCCATAGGCTGAATTCGAGGAACAGTTCAGCGGCATGGAGCAATGTATCGGGAGGGACCTCATCGGTACGTAATTCCATGGCCAGCACGTTGGCCATGCGCATGCTCGCCTTCGGGAAGCGGGCGATCAGGGTGAGGTCCATTTCCCCTACGGCCACCGGGGCGTTCAATTGCTCATTGATCGCCGCCACCAATGTGGCCTTCACTTCATCCTCGTAGAGTTTGCCGATCGCCACCAAAGCGCTCAGGCAAACCACGCATAGCACTGCGGCGGCGATCAGGAGCGTGCGGAGTTTGCGTAGCATCGGCGAAGGTTCGAAGGTATCCCCCTCTATAGGCGCCTAACGTCAAAGACCGTGCGATCCTTTCACACACCCTTGTTGAACAGGCGGATCTGTGGATGGTGATCGAAAGGAACCCTGGCGGAACCGATCACGTTGTAAGGCCGGTAAGAACCGATCGGATCTATGAAAATCCCAGCGTTCCTGTTCACGCTCGCACTGTTCGTACTATCCTGCCAGAAGCCCGAAGAAGTGGTGCCATCGCCGCTTGCCATGCCTTCAGCGGAACAATGCGGTGAGGCAGGCGCACGTCTACAAGCCGTTTTTGATGGCAATGATTGGTGTGCGAACGTCAACCTTTTCGCTTCGCCCGCATCGGGAGAGATCACCATCAACGGTCTCAGCACCGCCGGAAGCACGCTAACGCTTCAACTCGATACCATGGCACCTGGCACCTATGACATGTCCACTTCGGCCAACGTGTTGCTTTTCACCACCTCTTTCGGCATCGGATACATGAGTGCGGATCCCTTCCCAACCACCCTCACGATCATCGAGCATGATACTGTGGCGGATCGGATCAAAGGCAGTTTCAGCGGTCAGTTGACCGCCGCGATCGGTGGTGGGCCCAGATCGATCGAAGGTTCATTCGATATGCACTACCTGCCGGAGGAATAGGTGCGTAGGTGCATGCCGGACCACCAAGGGATCCAGGGGTAGGCCGCGTGACCGGATCCCTTCGTCCAGCATTCACCGGCCTACTTCCGACGTTTCAAGAAGAGCACCTCTTTCTCCGAAAGGTGCCGCCATTTACCGCGCGGAAGATCCTTTTTGGTGAGACCTGCGAACACTACGCGGTCCAGTTTCAGCACCTCATAACCCAGGTGCTCGAACATGCGCCTTACGATGCGGTTGCGGCCCATGTGGAGCTTCAGGCCCACTTCCTTGCGGCCGCCGTTCTCCACGTAGCTGGCCTCATCCGCCTGGGCAAGCCCATCCTCCAGTTCCACGCCTTCCACAAGCCGCTCCAGATCCGCCTTCGTCACGCTCTTGTCCAATGTAACGTGGTAGATCTTTTCCGCGCCATGGCTGGGGTGGGTGAGTTTCTTGGCCAGGTCGCCATCATTGGTCATGAGCAACACCCCGGTCGTATGCCGGTCCAGGCGGCCCACAGGGTACAGCCTTTCACGACATGCATCGTCGATGAGGGCCATCACCGTGCGGCGGTTCTGCGGATCGTCCGTGGTGGTGATGAAATCCTTGGGTTTGTTCACCAGTACATAGCGCTGGGTCTCCGTGGATAGTTTTTGCCCGCCGTAATGCACCTTGTCGGTAGGGCCCACTTTGGTGCCCATTTCCGTTACGATCTTGCCATTCACCGAGACCACGCCGGCCTTGATCAGTTCATCTGCTTCGCGCCTGCTGGCCACACCACTCATGGCCAGGTAGCGGTTCAGGCGTATCAGGCCATCATCCTGTTTCTCGGGCTGCGCCTTCTTCGCACGTCGATCGCGGTCATAGGTACGGCCTCTCGCGCCGGATGCGCCCCCTGTTCTTCGCCCCGGATCGCGGTATGGCCGCTTTTCCTCACCGCCCTTTGGCCGGGTCCTGCTGGAACTGGCTGGGCGCGGTGTTTCCTTGCGACCAGGCGCGTTTTCGGCCTTCTCACGGCCGCTTTGCCGGCTTTTCAAAGGCCGTTCATTGCCCCGTGTTCCCGGCCTGCGTGGGCGTGAAAAGGAGTCCTCATCCTCATTCGGCCCATGTGGCCCGCGCCTGGGTGGCTTCTCATCGCCTGGGCCTTTACGGGCCGGTCTGCCTGGGCGAGCGGATCCCGCACCTGGGTTTGATCCACTTCTGCCGGAGGCACGGTTTCGGCCTCCTTTTCCTTTGTTACTGGAACGGTCTCGCATTCACTCTGGGATAAAAAGCATCGGGAATGTGGTGTACGTACGGTTTGCCGGGGTGCATGATCACGCTGATCACATCGAAGCGCAGGGCCAGTTCGATGCCAGCATGCTGCATATAGGCATTGGCGGCCTGAAAGATCTTGTTCCGTTTTCCTGTTTTGATCGCATCGAGTGGCTGGCCGTGCTTTTCGGTACTGCGGGTCTTCACTTCCACCACCACCAGCTCCGGCCCCTGCCTTGCTACTATGTCCAGCTCATGCCGGCCATGTCGCCAGTTGCGTTCCAGGATATCGTAGCCCAGATCCTCCAGATAGCGTTGGGCCAGCTGCTCTCCGAGGCCTCCAGTGACATTATGCTCCGCCATTCGTTGAAAAACGAAGTGTAACCTACGTTGGCCACTTCCGTTGAAGCCATAAAATTGAGGAACTTTTTGGCGTCCTGCGCCATCACCATGTAGATCCGCGGTCCCCGGGCCGTAAATGACCTTCACCATGCCACGCATTCTCGCTCTGTTCGGCACCCTCCTCGCCCTTTGCACCACCATGGTCGCCCAATCCTTCGAGGGCATCATAGAATTCACCAAGACCACCGGTCCGGTGGTGACCAACTACAAGTATTTCGTGAAGGGCGAGCACGTGCGCATCGAGGAGATCAGCTCGCGGGGCGAAACGCAAGGTATTATGCTGGTGGATACACGCGATCGCACGGTAACGGCCATAAGTCCTGAACGCAAGTTGTATATGGATGTGCCCAACATGCGCCTTCCCAAGGAGGTGGAAGCGCAAGTGGAGAAGACGAACGAGATGCGGGAGATAGCCGGATATAAATGCGAGAAATGGGTGGTGCGCAGCCCCAAGGAGGACAGGCTGATGACCTACTGGGTCGCTGCTGATGAATTCGACTTTTTCATCCCGTTATTGGAGACCTTGAATAGAAAGGATGAGCAGGCGGTGTTCTTCTTGAAGATACCTGATGCCAAAGGCGTATTCCCCATGCTCGGTATCGAGCAGAAGATGGATGGTGCCGAAGTGAGCAGACTGGAAGTGACCCGTGTGACCAAGGGTGCACAGAAGTCATCACTCTTCGAGATCCCTGCCGATCACCACCGTTTCGAGCGGAACTAAGCCCTCATAGGTACGTAAGTTCCACACGGTCGCTGCCCACCCGGAGCCGCACCCTGGCCCCCAGGAGCAGGGCGCGGTTATCGTCTATGTGACCGGCAGGAAAACCGAAGCACACAGGCAGGTGCCTATCTCCAAGTGCATCGTGAATGATCGCTTCCGCGGTCATGCCAAAGGGGTCTTCTTCATTCTTATTGCGCATGCTGGTCATGCCCCCTACGATCAGTCCGGATAAGCGCGAGAACCAACCGCTGATCCGCAGATTCTGTATCATCCGATCCAGATGATACAGTAGTTCATCCAGATCTTCGATAAAAAGGATCTTGCCTGCCGGATCGATATCGTAGGGTGTACCGCGTAGGGCATAGAGAATGGATAGGTTGCCACCCACCAGGACCCCGTCCGCAACACCGATCCGATCATATGGCGATGGTGTGGCTGGAAGATGAATGGAAGGATCGCCGCCGGTAAGGAGTTGGAGGAGGCTCTCCTTGCATCCAGGCGTTTTGCCAGTGATGTTGAACGGCATTTGTCCGTGGATGGATGGGATACCCAACCTGAGCAGTGCATTGTGCAATACCGTTGCATCGCTGAACCCCACGATCCATTTGGGATCGGTTCTAAGGACGGTGAGGTCCAAGTGGTCCAGCAGCCGCACTGTACCATAACCGCCACGAGCGCACCACACCGCCCGCACCTGGGGGTCGTTCAACGCGGCCTGCAGGTCTTGGGCGCGTTCCACATCCGTGCCTGCTTGTTGGAAATGTTTTCTGCCGATGCCCTTGCCAAGCTTCACCTGTAAACCCCATTCCTGCACCATGGCGATCGCCGCTTCCAGTTCAGCGATCTGGATGGCACGTGCGGTAGGGATGATGGCGATGGTATCACCGGGCCGTAGTGGAGCAGGTGGAATTGGCATGCCAGGCAAAGATCCCACATCGATCAGGACAACGGTCCGTTGTTAATGGCCGGTTGGAACATCCTTTTGTTGGATCCGTACCGATCAAGCTCCAATGATCACTCAAAATCGTGCTGCCAACCCGCCTTGGAATATGGATTTGGCAGCTCCAACCTCGGCATAGACCCCAATATGCTCGGTAAAGTAATAGCGCATGCTGAGGGTGACCTCCATCCCCAACCGTATCAATGTAGGGAAGTCTAGGGACCAGATCTCGAAAGGTGCTGTGGTTGTGGTGTTCCACATCGCATTGCGGAAACCCAATCCAAAGCCTACAAAAGGGTCGAAACTTTCACTAGAGCCAAAATGGAAGTTCATACGTGCAAGGATGCTGTAAGCATGCCTTATCTGTTCAACAGCATGTGTGATCTCCGTTCCATTGACATTCTGCTCAAACACATTGTAGGCCCATCGGTTACTTGTATAGGCCACATTCAGCCCCAGGCCGATATTGTTCTGAACAGCATACTCATACTTGAAGTAGATAGGGCCTATTGCACTGTATTCCAGCCCAGAGTATTGATCGAACGTCCGGCTGATCTCCCCGATCAGTGAGAGGGCGCCAATGCCCGTGGCGATCGCCGAGGACCCTTCCGGAAAGGCTTGGGAACACACTTTATGGGGGTTGGACAGCATCGCAAGGGTGAAAAGGAGAACGGTGATAGGGTTATGGTGTGCCATGGGTATCTAGGTCGCGATCTCTACTGTCCATGCTAACATAAGGCCAAACCTCTGCTAGGGAACGCTTCGGCAGAATGGGCCATTTGTAGGGGGAGGGTATTTTCGCACCCTGTTCCTCAGAATGTGAAGACACCCGCCCGCCACCTTGTGACCGCCGCCCTGCCTTATGCCAATGGACCATTGCACATAGGCCATATCGCCGGGGCCTACCTGCCTGCCGATATCTATGTGCGGAACCTTCGCCAGCGTGGCAAGGAGGTGCTTTTTGTCTGTGGAAGTGATGAGCACGGTGCCGCCATCACCATGCGCGCCATGAAGGAGGGAACAACTCCCAAGGCCATCGTGGACAAGTACCATGTGCTGATGCAGCGAGCATTCGCCGGGTTCGGCGTGCATTTCGACATCTACCATCGTACCAGTTCGTCGTTGCATCACCACACTTCGCAGGAGTTCTTCCAGGAACTATATGGTAAAGGTGTTTTTCTGGAGAAGGAAGAGCAGCAGTACTTCGATGAGCAGGCGGGACAATTCCTGGCGGATCGATACATCATGGGCACATGCCCCAATTGTGGCAATAGTGATGCTTATGGAGACCAATGCGAGAAGTGCGGATCGGCCCTGAGCCCCAAAGACCTGGTGGAACCGCGCAGTACATTGAGCGGTTCCAAACCCGTGTTAAGGCCCACAAAGCATTGGTACCTGCCCATGGAGAACAGCCAGAGCTGGGTGGAGCAGTGGATCGGTTCCGGGATCCTGGAAGGCGGACAACACCATGATCCGAAAGAGTGGAAGCCTCAGGTACTGGGCCAGTGCAGCAGCTGGCTGAAGGATGGACTACGGCCACGGGCCATGACACGTGACCTTGATTGGGGTGTGCCCGTACCGCTGGAGGATGCGCAAGGCAAAGTGCTCTATGTGTGGATGGACGCTCCCATAGGCTACATCAGCGCCACCAGGCAATGGGCGGAGGATCATGAGCAGGATTGGGAGAAATGGTGGCGATCCGAGGATACGCGCCTGGTGCACTTCATCGGGAAGGACAACATCGTATTCCACTGCATCATCTTTCCGATCCTCTTGAAAGCACATGGCGGATACGTATTGCCGCAGAATGTGCCGGCCAACGAGTTCCTGAACCTGGAAGGGCAAAAGATCAGCACCAGCCGTAACTGGGCGGTATGGCTGCATGAATACCTGGAGCGCTGGCCGGGGCGGGAGGACGTGTTGCGCTATACGCTCACCACCATCATGCCCGAATTCCGTGACAGCGAGTTCACCTGGAAAGACCTCCAGGACAAGAACAACAACGAGCTC
>JAEZCB010000285.1 GCA_023412755.1 Bacteroidota bacterium | reverse complement strand
CTCACCTTCGGCGGCAGCGGCTCGGAGGTGGTGAACGGTGCGGCCATCGGCCTGGACGGCTCCATCACCATCGCAGGCCAGTTCACCGAAACCACGGACCTGGAACCCGGCCCGGGCACCACCGCGTTCACTTCCCTGGGTTCCCATGACCTGTTCGCCATGAAACTCAGTGCGGGTGGCACATTGCTGTGGGCCGCTACCTGGGGAGACAACTTTTCCAATGACATGGAAGCCATGGCCCTGGACGGTTATGGCGATGTGTACATCGCCGCCCCCCTGTTGAGTGCATATGATGTGGATCCAGGCCCGGACAGCTACATGCTGCAGAGCGACATAGGCTTCAATGCCTACCTGCTCAAGCTGGATGGCAGCAACGGCGAATTCATGTTCGCCTACCCCATGAGCGATGGCACCACAGGTCATATCACCACCCGCCAGCTGGCGCTAACAACGAACGGCACCATACTCACCGGCGGCACATTCCGCGCCAGCACGGACATGGATCCCCTGGGCGGTGAGGACATCCTTACCGTGCAGGTGGATCCCAGCGAAGAGGTCTACATACGCAGCTTCTACCAGGACATCGGGCTTGCCGTGCCCACCACCACAGCCGAGGCCATGCTGCTCTATCCGGTGCCCTGCACCGATGTGTTCATGGTACACCAGCCGCAGGCCGCCCCGGTGGCCTACACCGTTACCGATGCGCAGGGCCGGCTGGCGTTGAGCGGCACCCTGCCACCCGGCATCCAGGCCCTGCCCGTAAGCACCCTCGCACCCGGCGCCTACGCCATAACCCTGCACGCCGAAGGAAAGCGGAACACCGCACGGTTCGTAAAGCAGTAACTGGCCGCACTTGCTGTTCCAATGCATCCCCCATGCGGATGCATTGGAACAGTTTTTTTTTGGGGGGGGGCATGCCCACATGTACGACCACCTGCGATCGCATGGAGGCTTCAATGAGGCCACGGCTCAATTGCCGTGGAGATCCACGTGTCGTTCACCCGGGACCCCGTTCATTTGGATATGCATACAAGCCGCACTCCGGCACCACCTTCATGGGCACGGGCTTGCCAATGGGGCCGATCACCACGCCTGTGGGCCGGCCGAGATCGAGTTGGATGGCCAGGATGCCCCGCTCCAAACACATGCGCATCAATTCAGGGGCAGGTATCGGGCGGCAGAAAACATTGTTGGCAGCGAGTACCGGGGCTTCTGGTTCAATGCAAGTGGTGGCAAGGATCAGGATCAGGCGGAGTCCTTCAAAGGACCTACGGCAGATGTCTTCAGCTGTTATGGGAGGTTCGCCCTCCGCACCTTTCTTCCCTACCACATGAATAAAGATGGTGGCCTGGCCGTGGTACAATTCGTCCAGTATGGCGCGAACCGCTTCCTGTTCGCGGTGTTCCGTCAACCGCAAAAGGGCTGAACGCAGTTCGCGATTCTCTTCGGGTATGATGAGCATGGGGTCGGCCTCAGTACAAAGATGATCCTGAGCGGGAATTTAGGTATCCCTGTACCCTATGCGAGGGCGCTTTCGTGGATCACCAACACCGCCACCTCCTCATGCCTCTACGGCGAATACTTGTACTTCTTCAACTGCCGCTTGATCATCAAGCGCATGGTGGCGCGCACGCTTTCGAAGGCGATATCGGGTGTTGTTAAACTGATTGGTCATTGATGGTCGAAGTTCTTCCCTGGTGCGAGGTCCACCATCCTCTCCCTTAACCCCTCCCAATCCCCCAAATGCGCCCGCATCAAGCTCTGCCACAGCTTGCCATGGTTGGGCACCCGAAGATGCAGCAACTCGTGCACGATCACATAATCCTGCACGCGCGGTTCCATTGAGAGCAGTTCGGTGCTGAAGTTCACATGGCCATTGCTTGAACAACTGGCCCACTTGCGGCGCATGGGGCGTATGCCCAACCAGGTTACCTCCACACCAAGGCGGGTGGACCATTCGCGGACTCTTTGCTTGAAGGCGGTGCGGTTTTCCATCGAATGCGATTGGCGTGGTTCTACACCTTTATTACTCCATGATCCAATAGCCTTGGCATAGGAGTTTTAATTGATCTGTGCAGCCGCCTGATTCACCAAGAGGATCAGACTATCAAGATCCTCAGGAGACATGAAGATGTAAGAGTCCTTGTCGAAGCGCTCGATCTTGACAAACACCGACCATGTGCCCCTTTGATCTTCATAATAGCAACCTGCTTGGAAGCCAGTGCGACTTGTGAATACGATCTCTGTGTAGCGTTCCCTTTTGGTGGTGGTTATTTCCTTCTTAATGATCTCCAAAGATTTTTGCAAGCCATCGATCTCATCCTTGTCTACCTCAGCGATCTTTGTATCGGCCGTATACTTACCCTTCACTTCCATCTCGAACCTCATAGCTGAAACCGAGTTGGTAGTGATCAGGTCACGATAGCGAACCGCACTGATCTTCATTTCCTTGACCTCTCCAATGCGAGACCATTCCTTCTCGATCAATTTCCCACTACCGGAAGAAAATTCCTGTGCTTTGGATTTGGCATCTTTTGCCACATCTTGCCCGAATGAGATCAGTGAAAGACAAAAGGCAATGGCCAGAAGGCCGGTCTTGAGGACGTTGGTTCTCATTAGGTGTTGGTTTGGTTCCTTGGGTTGATGTTGATCCAGCTCTGAAACTCCGAAGCCGGCGACACTCGCGGACACGTTGATTGAATTTGTCCTCGGCATGGCCTTCAGATCCGTTGGGCCCTCTCAAGCAGGTTGAACAATTCCTCCACAACCGCCGTCGCCTCTTCCACCTCATCCATTTCCGCTACGATGGCGAAGGTCACCTTCTTGCGCAATTCGCGGTATTCGTTCTCGCTGCGCTGCCAGTTGGGGAAGTTCACGAAGGCATCCTTGATCTTACGGCTTACCATTTCAGCTTCGGTGATGCCGGCATCCAGGAGGGTGCGGTACACGAAGTAGGTGAGGCCGTCGAAGCCCTTGGCCGCCTGTTCCTTCTTGCGCTCCTCGTTCTGGCGCAGTTCGCCCAGCAGTTGGTCCAAAGCATCCGCTGTGGCGGTCTGGCGGTTCTCGAACGTCTCCTGCACCGAGCGGGCGCGGTCGGCCATGGCCAGCAGGTAGGGATCGCCGCTGTTCTCATCGGCGAGCTTCTCGATGCTGCGGATCAGGTTGATCACCTTGGTGTTCTCCCCGCACTGCATCCGCTTGATCTGTTCGATCGTGTGCTCGTCGATCTTCACCAGATCCGTAACACCGGCCACGTACGGCGTGCCGATGTGCTCCTGTACCAGTGCGGTGGTCTTGCGCTGGAATTCGCGGTCGACCTCTACGCTCTTCCTGAATGCCTTGCGCACCACCAATTAGATGGAACTGAGCGTACGATAGTCGTCAATGAAGGGCTGCAGAAAGGCATCGGGGGAGATGATCTCGTAGAGCATCTCGATCTCCTTGTACTCCTTGAAGAACTGTTTGCGCAGGTCAGGGTCGCGGAAATGACCAATGAGAATGTCGGCATCCTTATCGATGATGCCATACTTCAGCAGTGCGAGGTACGGCGGCACCTTCTCGTTCATCTTGTTTTGAAAGAGCACCTTCAGCAGGTGAATGTCCTTGATGATCGCATTGACATCGTCGCTGTCGAAGGCCAGCGCCTTGGTAAGTTCCTTTTCGAACAGTCCCACGAAGTCCAGCACATAGCCATGATGCTTCCGCATATCCTGAACCTCGTTCTCATAGGGGCGGTTCACCCGTGCGATGGCCTGCAGCAGGGTGTGGTCCCGCATGGGTTTGTCC
>JAEZCB010000282.1 GCA_023412755.1 Bacteroidota bacterium | reverse complement strand
ATGCTGATCCTCCCCATTCGCCAGCGCAGTCCGCGACGCACGGGTTGAGGCCAGTGCTTCCTTCAACACAGATCTCGCAGTTGTCCAGGTATGCTGTTCCTCCCCATTCGCCAGCGCAATCCGCCGTGCAAGGCATTAGGCCGGTACTTCCTTCCACACAGATCTCGCAGTTGTCCAGGTAAGCTGATCCTCCCCATTCGCCAGCGCAATCCGCCGTGCACGGCATTAGGCCGGTAGTTCCTTCCACACAGAACTCGCAATTGTCGAGATATGCTGATCCTCCCCATTCGCCAGCGCAGTCCGCGACGCACGGGTTGAGGCCAGTGCTTCCTTCAACACAGATCTCGCAGTTGTCCAGGTATGCTGTTCCACCCCATTCGCCAGCGCAATCCGCAGTACAAGGCATAAGGCCGGTACTTCCTTCCACACAGATCTCGCAATTGTCCAGGTATGCGGTTCCGCCCCATTCGCCAGCGCAATCGGAGGTGCAGGGTTCCACACCGATGGCTTCACCCACACAGTTTCCACAATTGTCTATGTAGGAAGTCCCATTGGGAGTACCAGCACAGTCGATCGGTGTTCCAGCACAGCCGCAATCAGCCTGGATCTTGTCATCAATGGTCTGTGGATCGCCATCATCGCAATCCGATCCTGGATCCGGTTGATCGCAACCGCATTGGCCGGGAGCATGTTTCAGTGGGTCATTTGGACACAGGTCGATGCAGTCTGCGATTCCATCGCCATCCGTATCGGTATTCGAGCCGATGGATAGAGCTGCCGGAAAGGGAATGGCATCGTAGGCCACCCACATGTCATCGTCCGAATCATTCAATACGATGATCTTGATCGCAAGTCGGCGGCCCGTGCTGAAGCTGTGGGCCACATGGCCGAAACTGATATTCTCCTCAACCCAGGAACTGTTGCTCGCATGCCATTTGTTGCGCGATATGGTGACACTCGCGATGCTGACGCAGCTGTTGTCACCAGAGCCGCAATCGGCCAGGAAGACGCGCATTTTACCGCCCTTGTCATCATCGTGATCCTTCATTGCCGACCAGAAGCGCAGGCCTACCTCACCATCTATTGGGGCGCCTGCCATACTCCAGAGTTGATATTTGTCACTGTCTGTAGTACCGACACCAGATCCGCCTTTCTTGATCATCCGTCCGGGGTCGCTGTCGGTATTGGGATCGTAGTTCACGAGTGATGTCCGGGTCGGGGAGGAAGTCTTCAGGATGGCATTCGGTACATCGCTGCCGTTGCCGACCGCATTCAAATAGAATTGCTCCACGCAATCGCCGAGGCAATCCGGTGATCCATTGTTATCCGAGTCGGTATCGGGCGTACCGCATCCACAAAGGCCGGGGGAGGTCTTGAGCGGATCGAGCGGGCAGCCATCGTTGCAGTCGGCAAGTCCATCATTATCCGAATCGGTGTCCTGTTCTCCACAACCGCAGATACCCGGCTCGGTCTTCAATGGGTCATTGATACATCCATCTTCGCAGTCTCCTGTTCCATCACCATCGGTATCGTTATCGAGCAAGGTGATCGTGAAATTGCAATGACTGATATTGCCAGCGGCATCCGTGATCGTTCTTGTAACGGTGTGTTCTCCAATGGTGAAGTAACTGCCGCTCTCGATGGACCAGACCGCATCCAGCACACCGCAGTTATCATTGTGACTGGCGGTGTAGGCCACATTTTTTCCACAGGCACCGAATGGAACGGTCGTTTCGATATCCACTGGACATTGCACCCATGGTTCCTGTGCATCAAGGACCTCCACATTGAAGGTGCAGGTGGAGCTGTTGCCATGGACATCCATCGCGATCACTTCAACCTGTGTGGATCCTGCGGGGAAAGGATAGATGGGATATCCGTTCACCGCATGCGAATAGGCAAGCTGCGCAGGACCGCAGGCATCCGTAGCGTCAGCGGGAAATTCCAGCTCGGCTGAACAGTTGCCGGGATCCGTTGACAGCACGGTATCCGGATGGCAGATCAATTCCGGTCCCGTAGCGTCGATCACATCCACCTGGAATGTGCAGCTGCTCTGGTTGCCATGGTTGTCCGTAACGGCCAGTTCCACCGCATGCGATCCTACTGGATACCATTGTCCCGGATGCGAACTCGAGTAAGTGTAGGTGCCGCAGTTCTCCGTGATCAATGGTGGGCCATGATCGAAGTTCACACCGCAACTCGCCGCTGAGGTCTGTATGGTCGTATCATTTGGGCAGATGATGCCTGGTGATATGGTGTCAAGCACGATCAGTTGCGTGCCGCACAGGGTTTCGTTCCCCGAACCATCGATGGCCTTGATGGTCACCACGTGGATACCTGGAGCCTTGAAGGTGCCCGGAGCAGGATATTGATGGACCGTAGGACCGGTCTGGGAGCAATTGTCGGCCACCAATGCCAGGCCCCTGATATCCGGAACAGATGCACCACAAGGGTTGCCAACATAAATGGTATCCGCAGGAGGGCAGGTCAGGGTAGGGGCTTCCGCGTCCAGAACGGTAACGGTCATGGAGCAAGTACTGCTGTTGCCATCGGCGTCTTCCACCATGTAGGATACAATGTTCGCACCCTTGGGGAAGGCGCCAGGTGGCAGGCCGGCGATCAGGGACGCATTCAGAATACCATCCTGCACATCCTCGCCAACAGGAATGGCATACTGCACATCAGCGGTGCATATGCCGGGATCGGTGCTAAGTGTGGTGTCCGAAGGACATTGAATGATCGGAGTATCATTCGGAATGAGTGTGATGCTGAATGAACAGGTATCCGTGTTGCCTGCGGGATCTTGGGCCACATAGGTGATCGTTGTAGTGCCAAGCGGGAATTCAGCTCCTGAAGCAAGCGTTCCTGATAAGGGCGTGATGGTGGCCGTACCGCAGTTGTCGGTCACTTCGGGAACATCATACCAAACCACCATCGTTGTCGCATTCGCATCCACCAGAAGTGACTTGTCCGAGGGGCATTGGATGGTGGGAGGGATGAGGTCCACCACTTCAATGGTGGTGGTCCAGATGGTGCTGCCGCCTGTTGCGCTGGCTGTGACAGTGGCTGTGGTCTCGCTGGTGATGGTCGTTCCGGCACCTGGCGATTGTTCCAGGGATATAGCAGAGCAATCCGTGAAGAGCGGCATCGCGGTGATGTCGGGCATGATAGCACCGCAGTTGGAACCCAGCGTGAGCGCGGTCATTGGTAGAGATGAGATGAGCACGGGTGGCTCCACGTCCTGCACCGTTACCTGGAATGAGCACGTGCTGATGTTGCCTGCCGCGTCCGTGGCCTGGTAGGTGATCGTGGTGGTGCCGATCGGGAACATGGAGCCGCTGGCAGGTCCTGAAATGCGGGTGAGGTTGGTACCTGTACAATTGTCAGTGGCAACAGGTGGCGTATAGTTCACCACGGCCTGGCAATTGGCGGTGGCATCCACTACAAGGTCTGCCGGACAATCGAGCTCCGGTGGTGTCTGATCATCCACCAGAACCGTGTGCGGAGCACTATGCACGCTCCCACAAGCTCCGAGGTCCACCACGGCGCGCCATTGTGTTGTGGTATTGATCGGTCCGGGGGTGATGGAAGCGGCTGTGGTGTTGATGTTGCTGATGGTGGCGAAACCATTCGTGCTGCGTTCCCAACGAAGGATCGGACCCACGTGGTCCGAAAGCGTAAGTGTGCCAGGAGCGCTGCCGGAACAGACAATGGTATCACCGCTGATGGAACCTGCACCGTTGGGATCGATGATCTTCACGGACCGGGTCGTGCTCCACACACATCCGTTATACGTGTAGCTATAGGTCAAAGGGATCCATCCACTTAGACCTGTGGGATCGAAAGCACCAGCTGATACTTGCGTTCCGCTCCAAGTTCCACCATAGGCCGTCGAGGTGCGTGTTATAAGCGCATCGATGAGGAAGGCGAACGCGGATACCCGCTGGAAACGCAGATAGCGAAATGGGGTGGGGGCGATCAGCTCAAGCGTGGTATAACTCGAATTGCTTGTTTCAAATGCAACGGGATGGTCGCTCCAATCCATGCCATTCATGGAGTAGGAAAGCTGGACCTTGCAATTCCCTATGCTCGATCGCCGCCAACTGAATTGGAAGGTGGCGCCGGTGAGCAATGTGTCGCCGAGGTCATAGACCGCATATGCCTGCGCATCATTGAATGTGGCTCCGTCACCATCAGCCATACCCAGGGCGGCCTCGGGTGAGTTCACGCCGAAACTCGTGATCACGGAACGTAGTGATCCACGCAATCTGGTGTTCAGTGCCAGGCTACCGGAGTTGGAACAAAGCGACCCCGGATGGTCCCACAATGAAGGATCGTTGGCCCATTGATCCCAACTGGGGTCGGTGGTGGAAGCAAGGAAGATATTTTCGTTGTTACCACCGGAATGGGAGAAGGGCGGAAGGCTCAGGTTGCCCGTATGGATGCCCCCGATCACGATCCTACCCTGGTCATCCGTGGCCACAGCGTGTGCCAATTCGCCGCCAGATGCGCTTTCGGCGCGCGCCCATATGGTCTCACCGGTCATGCTCATCCGCAGCAGAAGGATCTCCTGCCCACTAGTGCCACTGAAGGTCCGCCCATCATCCCAACTTTGGTTCTGATCGAAAGTGGCGCTGAGGTAGACTTGCTTATTCGCACAAACATGCAGATCGAGACCTTCATTCAGATGGCTATTGGTGCTTTCGGCGGTACGCACCCACTGCACGTTACCATTGGCGGCATCCAATCCTGCAACATAGAGGAAGTCGTGGGCGGATCCATGCTGCACGGCGCCATAGCCGGGAAAGGTGGCGCCCTGGTGGATCCTGCCGGAAATGAAGACCCTGCCACAACCCGTTGCTATGGCGTTGCCTGCGCTCTGGCTGCCCGGCTCATTTATCGCCACATGCCACATGAGGGCGCCAGCGTTGCTGAATGAGGAGATGTAAACGTTCTGGTTGTTCTGTGCGCAATTCACAGTACCCAGGTTGGCATTGGCAGGTGTTCTCCAGGAAAGATGACTCTCCTTGAAGCTGCCGATAGCGAACACACCGTTCTCATCCGCAGCGATCTTGCCCGCCACGTTATCCTTGCTGTTCACAGCCTGCCGTACCCAAAGAGGGTCGCCTCCAGTCAATGGATATTTAACGAGGAAGATGTGTTCCTTGCCGTTGTTCGGTGGGGTCACATTGATGTTGCCGAAGAGGGAAGCGTTGCGGAATTGCCCTTGAACGAAGACCCCGGTATTGTTCACCGCGATCGAATGACCGAACTCCGTATCGCTGCCACCTGCACGTTCCAGCCATTCCAAGGTTCCACCGGGTGTATAGCATGCGGTGAATATGTCCATGCTTCCACCGGTGGAAGAAATGAGTGAAAGCAGACCGCCGATGATCGTATTGGACAGTGATCCCTTGAAAGCTCCGGTGATATAGATCTTGCCATTAGGGCCGATCGCTACGCCCGTGCCAATGTCATTGAAGGAACCTCCCAGACGCCGTGTCCACACAACACCGCCCTGTGGATCCAGCTTCACCAGAAATGCATCCGTACCACCTGCCGAACTCGTAAGCCCGAAAGGACCTGGTACCAGATCGAGGAGGCTGGAATGATCATAACTGCCCACAGCATATATGTATCCTGTGGCAGGATCGACCGCCAGGTCGCTGATCCGTTCCAAGGATCCCTTATCAAAGCTCTTAGACCATGTGTAACCCGTAGGCTGGGCAGTTGATCGCACGCAGCTGAACAACAGGATCAGCGAAAGGATCCATTGTTCAAGGCTCCCTGAAAAGGCCGGGAGGAGTATGATCGGTCGTGGAGAGATCACGCGGCCTCTATACGTGACCTGCACGATCAGGGTTGCTTTTTGGGCGGAATAACAAGTAGTTGTGCATCCTCCACGTTACTTGTCCGGAGAGATCGCATTCCAGTGATCGGGACCATGCGGGAAAAGGAAGAGATCATGCTCATAAAGGCGGCACAGGCAGACCCTCAACGGTTCGCGCCCCTGTACGAGCTTTATTTCCCTTTGATCTTCCGGTTCCTGGCGAGGCGTACGCCGCAACTCGAACTTTGCGCGGACCTTACCCAGCAGACCTTTCTCAAGGCCATGCTCGCCTTGAAGGCATATCGCGACCATGGCGTCCCATTCAGGGCCTGGTTGTACCGCATCGCACTGAATGAGATCCGCATGTACTGGAGAAAGCGCAAGGAAGTGGTCATGGACCTTACCCGTGCCGAAGCGATATCGGTCATGGAGGAGGCTGGTATTGGCGAAGATGATGCGCAGTTGAAAAACCTTGCCAGAGCACTGGAAACCTTGGATGAGGACAGAAAGAAGATCATGGAACTCAGGTTCATGGATGGTCTATCCTACGCGGAGATCGGCGCGATCCTTGGAATACGAGAAGACGCGGCCAAAATGAGAACGCATCGCATCCTTTCCCATCTGCGTATACTTTTAGCAAAGAGGGAATGAGGCGCACCTATCGCATAGTGTCAGGGAGGGAACGGCCAACGGACGAAGAGATCGCGCGTTTCAAGGATCACGCTCGGTTGCAGGCGAATTATGATCGCGCACTGCGCATGATCCATCGCCGGCCGATCTATAAGGATCCCAGGGCTTTCCTCGCGATCCTTATGATCGTGCTCATCACTTGGCTGATCATGGAGGCAAGGGAGGAGCGAGCCCTACCTCCGGATCCACCCGCCAATGCGGCTGGACAATAACCCCTCAGAAGCTGGGACGGAGTGATGCCAAGGCGATGTGGATCGTGGGCGCGGTCTGGATAATGAATGTCATCACATCCCGCGATGCCAGCCTGGCTTTACCGGGAGCTCAACCTGCCACGGCCATGCCATAGCGACCTTCGTTCTGGGTCGTGCACGAAAAGTGACCCGCAAGATGGCCGATACATGCATGTGAGGTCTCGCCGGCACTACCGCACCACCTCCGGTGCCATAAAGCAGCGCTCCTTCACGTTGTAGTTGTAGCCTTCGCTGATGATATGCACGATCATGTGCTCGATGCTTATCGGCCTGCCTTCTTCCACATCGGCGATATTGGTGTGCTTCATCTCATGACCATCGAAGATGATCACCTGGCCGCTGCCGATGATCTCCAGATGGTCTCCGCTGGTGATCACCACACCGGTATCCTCTCCCAGGCCGATGCCGATGGCCGTGGGGTTCGCCGCCACCGCCTGTGTGAGCCTGCTGAAGCGGCCGCGGGCCACGAAATGCGAATCGATGATCACATCACTCACCAAGGCCAGGCCCGTGGTCATCTTTACTTCACCCTTGAACAGGCCGGTGCTACTATGGCCCTGGTAGATCATGGTGTTGCTCATGCACATGGCACCTGCACTGGTGCCCGCGATCACAAAGCCATCTTCATTCTGGTAGCGGGCCTTCAGCATTTCCAGGAAGATGGTACCGCCGAAGATGCTGGTGAGCCGCAACTGGTTCCCGCCGCTGATCATTACACCATCGGCCCTGCGGAGGCGATCCACCATTTCCGGGGTCACATCCTTCCGATCACGGATGTCCATGTGGTCCACCTGCTCCAGTCCCAGCTTGCCGAAGGCTTCCACATAGTTGGCACCCACCTCCTTGGGAATGCTGCTGGCGCTGGTGATCACCGCAAGTCGCTTGTCCTTTCCACCGATCTCATTCACCACCCGGCGCAGGATCCCAGCCTCGATGAAATCGTTGCGGAATACCCGGTCGCGGTGTCCTCCCTCGGGTGAAGCACCCTTATCCTCATTGCCGCCAATGGCGATCAATTTTCCCTTTGGTACCATGATCTTCAAGCTTCTCCACGCCCGTGAAATAGGGACGTGCCAGCGCACTGTGTCCCTAAGGACACGAGGACAAAGCTAGCCGCCTTGCCATCGTAGGTAAAGCGTGCAGGGGCTTTTGATCAACAGCGGCTGTTTGATGAATGGCCAGCGCTGCCTAACTTCCACCGCGATCATGCATGATGAAATGGTGACTGCGATCGGTGATATCGTCTGAATTCAGCAGGATCCTTCAACAGCCTCGACCCTCTCGAAAGCATCAACTCTCAACCGCCTCAATTTCTTCTCCACCACATGCGCATCTTAGAGATCAAGGCCATGCGTGGCCCCAACCACTGGTCTGTCCGCCGGCATAAGCTCATTATCATGCGCCTCGATATCGAGGGGTTGGAAGAGCGGCCAACCAACAAGATCGATGGCTTCTATGAGCGCATAACCACCACGCTGCCCAGCATGTACAGCCACCGCTGTAGCGAGGAGCGTGAGGGCGGTTTCTTCGAGCGGGTGAAGCGTGGAACATGGATGGGCCATGTGATCGAGCATATCGCACTGGAGATCCAGACGCTGGCGGGCATGGATACCGGCTTTGGCCGTACACGCAGCACCGGTGAACGTGGCGTGTACAACGTGGTGTTCAGTTACATCGAGGAACCCGTGGGCATCTATGCGGCGAAGTCGGCGGTGCGCATCGCCGGTGCGCTGATCGAGGGGCGGGAGTATGATCTGGAGAAGGACATCCAGGAGATGCGCGAGATCCGCGAGAATGCTAGGCTGGGGCCCAGCACCGCGAGCATCGTGGATGAGGCCGTGGCGCGCGGCATCCCTTACCTGCGGTTGAATGGGCAGAGCCTGGTGCAGCTGGGGCATGGCGTTCACCAGAAGCGCATTCGGGCCACCGTGACCAGCCGCACCAGCAACATCGGTGTGGAGATCGCCTGCGACAAGGAGGAGACCAAGCAGTTGTTGGAGAGCTACGAGATCCCCGTGCCCAAGGGTCGGGTGGTGCGTTCGCAGGAAGGACTTCTGGAAGCGTTGGAGGTCGTGGGCTTTCCCTGCGTGATCAAGCCGATCGGCGGGAACCATGGGAGGGGCGCCACCATTGGCATCAAGACGGTGGAGGAGGCGATCGCAGCGCTGGCAAAAGCGAAGGAGATAAGCCGCAGCGTGATCGTGGAGCGCTACATCACCGGCCTGGACCACCGGCTGCTGGTGATCGACCATAAGTTCGTTGCCGCAGCCAAGCGGACACCTGCCTGTGTTGTGGGCGATGGACAGCGCACCATCCGGCAGCTGGTGGAAGAGGTGAACAAGGATCCGCGCCGGGGCTATGGGCATGAAAAAATGCTCACCCAGATCGACATCGATGAGCATACCGAGAAACTACTCGCCCGTACCGGCCTCACCGCCGACAGCGTACCACCAAAAGATGAAGTGGTGTATTTGAAAGCCACTGCGAACCTAAGCACCGGAGGCACGGCTGAGGATGTCACCGAGGTGGTGCACACTTACAACGTGTTCATGGCCGAACGCATCAGCCGCATCATCGACCTGGACATCTGTGGCATCGATATCATGACCGACGACATCACCCAACCACTCACCGAAACGGGAGGTGCCGTGCTGGAGGTGAATGCTGCGCCCGGCTTCCGCATGCACCTGGACCCCACCTCAGGCATCGGGCGCAACGTGGCTGAACCCGTGGTGGATATGCTCTTCCCGCCCGGCACTCCGAGTCGCATACCGATCATCGCGGTTACCGGTACCAATGGCAAGACCACAACCACGCGTTTGATCGCACACATCATGCGCAGTGTGGGCCAGAAGGTGGGCATGACCTGCAGCGATGGCGTGTACATCATGAACCGCATGCTCATGAAGGGCGATTGCACCGGTCCGGCCAGCGCCCAGTTCGTGTTGAAGGATCCGCTGGTGGACATGGCAGTGCTGGAGACTGCGCGCGGCGGCATGTTGCGCAGCGGCCTGGGCTTCGAGCATTGCGATGTGGCCGTGGTGACCAACGTGGCCGCCGATCACCTTGGCTTGAAGGACATCAATACACTGGAGGATCTGGCGCAGGTGAAAAGCACCGTGCCACGCAGTGTGCGTCGCGACGGGCACGCCATCCTGAATGCCGATGATGAGCTGGTGATGGCCATGCGCAAGCAGTGCGAATGCAAGATCGCGCTCTTCAGCCTGGACGAGAACAACCGCGTGCTGCGCCAGCACTGCAAGCTGGGCGGTCTGGCAGCGGTGTACGAGAATGGCTTTGTCACCATAAGCAAGGGGGAGTGGAAACTGCGGATCGAAAAGGCCGTGAACATCCCACTCACTTATGGCGGCAAAGCCGTGTTCAACATCCAGAACATTCTGCCGGCGGTGCTCGCGGCCTACATCCAAGGGGTGAAGATCGAAGAGCTGCGCCAGGCGCTCACCACGTTCGTGCCTTCACCGGCGCAGACCCCCGGGCGTCTCAACCTGTTCCAGTTCCGCAACTTCCAGGTGGTGGTGGACTATGCCCACAATCCGCACGGTTTCGAGGCGCTGGGCCGCTTCCTCGGCAAGGTGCCCGATACCCCCAAGATCGGCGTTATCGCTGGTGTGGGCGACCGCCGCGACGAGGACACCGTGAGTCTCGGCCGCCTAAGCGCTAAGATGTTCGATGAGATCATCATCCGCCAGGACCGCAACCTGCGCGGCCGCACCGACGATGACATCATCGCGCTCCTGGTGAAAGGCATCCACGAGGTGGATCCGGCCAAGAAATTCACCGTGATGAAGAAGGAAGAGGAGGCCATCCGCCATGCTATTGGCACAGCACCCAAGGGCAGCTTCGTGGTGCTCTGCAGCGACGTGGTGCCCGATGCCCTGGAACTGGTGATGAAGCTGAAGGAGCAGGATGAGCAGGTTCCGTTCAGCAAAGAGGACATCCCGAACAGGAACAAGGAATTGGTCATGTAGCGCCGATGCCTGCATCGACCTAATGATGATGCATGCAACAACGGTTCAGATAATGCATTGATCGCGACAAATACCACCGGCTGCGCGGATGCAGTTATGCCACTCATCGAGCGTATTTCATCACGATCAACCCGCAGGACCAATTCATGCAACTTTCGCCGAGCGAACGCTTCATGTGGTTCCTCCGCAGCTTTCCGCCGATCGATCCGGATGCTCCCGAACGGCCCACCAACAACTTCGTGATCCGAAAGAAGCGAAATGTGGTTCGGTGAAGAAGTGGCGGAGTTTCTGGCGATGGCCGCACGCCACAGATAGGTTCGCCATTCATTTATCAGAGTATATTACGCTGTCATCAATATCATTGAGCATGGCAGCCATCTGAAAAGCAACGCTCTAACGTCTCCTGTATAAAGTCCCATGCGCACCCTTGTCGTTACCGCGAGCGGAAGAAGCCTGGCCCTGCTCCTGATGCTCGGCATCATACCGCTCATCCGTGCGCAGAACCTTGTGCCGAACAATGGATTCGATGTTTACACGGTCTGCCCCAACACGTCGAGTCAATCGGATCTTACGCCTCCATGGACCACGGTGCCCAATGCGACAGGAACACCGGATTACATGAATGCCTGTTTCAGTGGCAACCAGGGAGTGCCCAACAATTTTTACGGATCCCAGGCTCCTGTATCCGGAGATGGCTATTATGGCCTGATCACCTACTACAATGGCCAGGAGATCAGAGAGTACATGAGTGTACCACTGAACTGCACCCTGATCGCAGGAGTGGAATATGAAGTGGGATTCCATATCAGCCATTCCGACAATTTCAGGTTCGCCAGCGACCGTATCGGTGCCTATCTATCATCCGGTCCACTTGCTGGTTCGGGCAGTGCGGAAGCGCTAGCCTACACTCCGCAGATCGTAAATCCGGCAGGCAACATATTGGATGATGACCAGGACTGGACATTGATCTCGGGAACTTTTGTTGCGATCGGAAACGAGGACCAGCTTACGATCGGTAATTTCCATACAGATGCACAGACCCAGACCATCGTGGTGAACCCTTCGAGTAGTTTGCAATGGGCTTATTACTATGTGGATGAAGTGTACGTGATCCCGATCGGGGCCACACCGGGCCTATCGAATGATACCACCTTATGTGCAGGTACAGTGCTTGAACTGGATGTGACCACCACTGGTGCCACTTATCTGTGGCAGGATGGATCCGAGGAGGCGCTCTATACGATAGCGGAGCCAGGATCTTATTGGGTGCAGATCACCACAGGTGAGTGTGTGCTTTCCGATACGATCAACGTGTCATTCATCGATCCACCCAGCGTGGACCTTGGAGCCGACACCACACTTTGCTTCGCTGAGGAATACGTGCTGGATGCTTCCGTGCCGGGTGCCACCTACCTCTGGCATGATGGATCCACCGGCCCGATGAACACGGTGAATGGCCCGGGAACATACTGGGTGCAGGTTTCGCTGGAGGGTTGTATCGCCGGGGACACGTTGACTGTAGACCTTCTGGGTTTGGCCACAGGCCAGCTGGGGAATGATACCCTCCTTTGCCCAGGCGAAACGCTGTTGTTGGATGCGTTCATGGAAAATGCCGAATACCACTGGCAGGATGGTTCCACTTCCGCGATCTTCCCGGTTACCACGGCCGGTGTGTTCTGGGTGCAGGTGTCATCGCAGGGATGCACATCAGGCGATACCATCCAAGTGGCCTTTGTTGACGTGCCTGAATTCACCCTGGGTAACGATACGGCCCTATGCATGGATTCATCATTGGTGCTCGGCGCGGGCCAATTGGATGCGATCATCTGGAGCGATGGTACCAGCGCGGACAGCATTACGATCAATGGCACCGGCACGTACTGGGTACAGGGGCAATTGAATGGCTGTACGGTCGGTGATACGCTGGCGGTCCAACTCATTTACTGCGACACCGAATTCGAAATGCCCAACATTTTCACACCCAATGGCGATGGCCATAACGACCGTTTCAGTACGCTGCATGATATCCATATCGAGAATGCCCTGCTCACGATCCATGGCCGTTGGGGTGATCGATTGTTCACCACCGCCAACATCAACAAGGGATGGAACGGAGAGATCAATGGAGAACCTTGCCCGGAGGGTACCTACTATTGGATGATCGAGTACGGCACACTGGAAAGAAGGTCGAAACAAGGGCATGTGACCTTATTACGGTGATGATGGCCTGATCCGCATAGAACGGTGGTTGTTCACCGTCATGGCGCTTCATGCAGGCAATGATCCGCGTGCGGAACCGAATTATGGCTTCGGGATCTTCAGGTCGATCTGTGTCATTGGCTGCGCGATCGCAACTACATCGGCCATCAGGCATTCCATGATAACGTGGACGAACTGGAAGCCATGTTCAAGAAGCCCCGAGAGAAGCCGATCGGTTTCAGGAGGGATCTCATGGCGTGGTCGTGCCCTGTGAATAACTCGTTCTTCCAAAGCTTCAGGCGCCCCATGGTCGATCCTAACTTCACCGTCCGCCATGGAATTTCTCGCGCTCGACTTCGAGACCGCCACCAGCAAACATGATAGCCCCTGCGAATTGGGGATAGCCGTGGTGCGTGGCGGCGTGGTCCGGGAGGTGCATAACTGGCTCATCAAGCCGCGTTATTGGCCCCACTTCAGCCCATGGAATGTCGCGGTGCATGGCATCAAACCGGATGATGTGGCAGCAGCGCCCTGCTGGGAGGATATCTGGGATGAAGTGGCCTCCGTGATCGAGGGCCGCACGATCGTTGCCCACAACGCCGCGTTCGATATGAGCGTGCTGCGGTGCACTCTGGCCACCCACGGCCTGCAGCATCCCACCTTCCAATACTTCTGCAGCGTGCGGCTCGCGAAGAAGGTGTGGCCCCTGCTACCGAAACACGATCTCAAAAGCCTTTGTGCCGGCCATGGCATCCCCCTGCGGCATCACCGCGCCAGCCATGATGCGGAAGCCACCGCCTCGCTCGTGCTGAAGGCGTTGGCGGGTTATCCCAGAATGCCCGTTCCCGCACTCCTGCAGGGCCTCAATGTTAAAGTGGGAAGCTTCTATCCTGGCGGCCACACAACACCAGCGGGAAAAGTCACCATGGTTCCCTTCGCGGAAGTGGTGTGATCGAGGGTTGCCGATCGTACACGATCCACCGGGGGGATGGGCTGGTATGCTGACGGGCCTTCAGCCATCATTCAGCACAAGCGGTTCTGACATGCACGGAAGGTGTACCTGGCCCCAAGCATCTCCGCCGTTACAGCCCAGGATCTGACCTACGCACCGCAGCAGAGCATGTTGGTCAGAAGATCTCCGCGCCAGCGATCCGCCGTGCACTCTGGGAGGTATCATGGAGCGAAAATGTTCCACCCTCATGCACATTAACTTTAGGTATCCATTATCCCATTGCGCATGAATAGCTATCCACTGTCCAGTTCCATAATACTGATCATACTTCTGGGCCTCTCCTGTGCGCGCAATCCGGTCACAGGCAAGCGTGAGCTTATGCTTATGTCCACCGAGCAGGAGATCGCCATGGGTAAGGAGGCCGATCCGCAGATCATTGCCACCTTCGGCTTGTATGAGGATCCTGCGTTGCAGGCGTACATCGAGGAGAAGGGGCAGCAGATGGCGGCGATCTCCCACCGCAAGGATCTGGATTATTCCTTCAAGGTGGTGGATTCGCCCGTTGTCAATGCGTTCGCGGTGCCGGGCGGCTTTGTGTACTTCACGCGAGGCATCATGGCGCATTTCAACAATGAGGCGGAGTTCGCGGGTGTGCTGGGGCATGAGATCGGCCACATCACGGCACGGCATACGGCGGCGCAACAGAGCAAGATGTTGCTCGCCCAACTGGGGCTGGCCGTTGGGGTGATGGTATCGCCGGAGCTGGCGGAGTTCGGGGACCTTGCTTCCACCGGTGTGGGCCTGCTCTTCTTCAAGTTCGGGCGGGATGATGAACGGCAGTCGGACGAGTTGGGAGTGGAATATTCCACCACCATCGGCTACGATGCCCAGGAGATGGCGGATTTCTTCCAGACGCTGGAACGCATGTCCGCCAGTGATGGATCATCGCTCCCCACGTTCCTTTCCACGCATCCCTCCCCTGCGGAACGGCAGGAGACCGTGGCGCAACTGGCCGCACAGTGGAAGCAGAAGTTGCCGCAGGACGAGTTCCAGGTGGGGCGTGAAGATTACCTGCGCAGGCTGGAAGGCATGGTGCTGGGCGAGGATCCGCGCCAGGGCTTTTTCGAGGGTGGACAATTCTACCACCCGGAACTGAAGTTCAAATTCGCCGTTCCGGACAACTGGGCGAAACAGAATACGCCGCAGGCCGTGCAGATGGCGCCGGAGAACGGGAAGGCGCTGATGACACTGACGCTGGCACCGGGCAACACACTGGATGAGGCCGCCCAGGCCACATTGCAGAAGTATGGCCTGCAGCAGGTGGAGCGCGATCAGGAGACCATCAACGGACTGCCGGCGATCGTACTGCTTGCCGATCAACCTCCACAAGCCGAGGGGGGAACCGCCATTCGCACGATCACCTACCTGATCCAGTATGAGGGCCGCATCTACAGCATCATGGGCATCAGCGCCCTGGGCTACCATGGGAGCTTCGCACCGATCTTTACGCGAACGGCCAGTTCATTCGCACCCCTTACCGATCCGGATAAACTGAACAGGCAGCCCGACCGGATCACGATCAAAACGGTGAATGCGCGGAAGACCGTGCGTCAGGCGCTGCGGGACCTGCAGATGCCCGAGGAAAGGATGGAGGAACTGGCGGTGCTGAATGGAATGGAGCTGGATGGGATGTTGGAGAAGAACACGTTGATCAAGGCGATAGCCAGGTAGTCCGGATCAATAGGACTATTTGGGCGCGGGATCTGTGTCGAACGCTTACCATGAGGAAGAAAGCCCGATCATGCGCTGGGACGGCGGTAATGTCCTTGATGCTGTTGATGGCAACAGCGGTTCCAGGCAACGCACAGTCCCTGCC
>JAEZCB010000262.1 GCA_023412755.1 Bacteroidota bacterium | reverse complement strand
GTGCGAGTGCGAGTCTTGAGTGCGAGTGTAAGTCTTGAGTGCGAGTGCGAGTCTTAAGTGCGAGTGTGAGTCTGCTATCGGCGCAGGGTGCGGGCACCCATAGCATCGATACTGGATCTACGATCGCGGGCGCAAAGATGGGGCTTGTAATTATCACGGCCGATCCATGGATCGACGCTACGGGTGCGTATCTGAAACGATATCGCGAAACCGCTTGCTTACCGAGGTTTGTAGTGGCGCAGGATCTCGCGCGGATCGTTCATCTGGAACAGTTGCTCAAAGGTCACTTTGGGATTCGCATCCATATATGCGCGCACCATGCGGTAACCGATCCATTCGCCAATGTGGCCAGGGCTTTCGCGGGGAAAGCCGGGTGTGAAGGGACCATCATTGAAGAGCCTGCCCACATCTGCGGGTTTCTTGCTGAACAGCTTGTCGCCTGCAACGATCTCTTTCCAGATGTTGAATTCATGCTGTTCCACCCATGCCAGCTGCTCCGGAGTGAATGCGAATTTCAGGTGCGATGGAGCATCCGGCAACAGGCCATCAAGTAGCACCATCACTTTTCCTGTTTCCACAAGCTCTGTAAGCACATCCTCGCCAGGAGTAGGCTTCAAGTAGTGCACCATCAGCCATCCTTTCATCGCACTTGGCACGAGCATGCCGGGATGCATGCGCTGTTTCACATATTGTGGAAAGGCATCGGGAGCAAGCAGGCCGATCACGGGATGCTCCTGCCCTATGAACCATTCCAATCCCACCCCCAACACGCTATCGGTAGGATAGATGCCGTAGTTGTACCCTGAATTGAATGCGGCCAGCGATGGTATGATGCTATCTGGAAAGACCGCCTTCAACCTTCGAAACCCTTGTTCCAACTGTTCCCGCTCGGGCTCAAGATCGGGGAATACACTATCCACCGCTTCCTGCACCGCGCTCCAATCCGGATCATTCACAAAATGGGTGAGGAACGCCGACAATTCCGGATGATCGACGGGTGCGCCCTGAAGGATCTCCTCCACATAGACCTGATAGAACTCTCCCAGCTCGGCATAGGCACGAAGGCTCACCTGCTGCATTTCCTGGGGCTCCGCATGGAAGAGCAGTTGATCGAGGCGATAGACCCGAAGTTCCAAAGGCTCCACGTCACTTACGTCGATCTGGTGTGGATCACGGCGGCAGCCGTCGCAGGAAGCGAGGCATAGAAGCAGCACGAAGGGGAATGGGCGGTACAAGATTACCTTTGGCGTAATTCAAAAGGAACGGCCAAAACTATGAAGAAGGTATACCTCCTTATGACCCTCCTGGGTCTTTCCACCTTCACTGCCCAAGCGCAGGATGAAGTGCGCATGCGATTCGGCATCAAGGCGGCTCCGAATCTGGCATGGACCAGGTCCGATACCAAGGAGCTGCAGAGTGATGGCAGCCGGCTTGGTTATTCCATAGGACTTATGGCCGAATTCCCATTGGGCATCTCCGGCAATTATGCTTTCGCTACAGGTCTCTACCTTACCACCATCGGTGGCAAGTCGGCCTATTCCTATACCTACCAGACCGTGGACTCGGCAGGACTTCCACCCCGGGATGTCACTGTTGTGAACAAGCAGGACCTAAGCCTGCGTTTCGTGGAACTTCCCCTCACGATCAAGATGATGACCAATGAGATCGGCTATTTGCGGTATTACGGTGTGCTCGGCGTTAACGCCGGTGTGAACATCAGGGCCAGGGCCGATGTTGAAACCGTGACCTCCACGAACAATGTACAAGACCCGATGGAGGAATCAGACGTGGATGTGAAGGATCAGATCCAAGCGATCCGGGCGGCTCTGGTGATCGGCGCGGGGGCGGAATACAATTTTTCCGGACAGACCACCGCGTTGTTCGGGATCACCTACAACAACTCGATCATAAACGCGCTGGAGAAAGACGCTTTCGCCGGTCTGGATCGTCCAAAGTTGCTCGCTGATTACCTGGAGCTCACACTGGGGATCTTCTTCTAATAGCCGGCCGTATCTTCATTATGAACGCCGCCCGGGTCAGCGACCATATCACGAATTGGCTGAAAGAGTATTGTCAGCAGGCCGGCCAGCAAGGTTTCGTGATCGGTGTTAGTGGAGGCATCGATAGTGCTGTCACAAGCGCTCTCTGTGCCCGAACCGGACTGCCAACGCTTTGCGTGGAGATGCCCATACACCAGCACCATGATCAGGTACAACGGGCACAGGATCATATTGATCGGTTGAAGGCAAGCCATCCGAATGTGCGCTGTGAAGTGGTGAAGCTCACCTCCGTGTTCGATCTCATGGTGGCGGAGTTGCCCAAGGGCGAGGATGAACACCTCACGCGACTTTCCCTCGCCAATACGCGAGCCAGGCTGCGCATGACCACCCTGTATTATTTCGCCGGGCTGCTACGCTTTCTGGTGGCCGGTACGGGAAACAAAGTGGAGGACTTCGGAGTGGGCTTCTTCACCAAATATGGCGACGGCGGTGTTGACCTTTCCCCTATTGCCGATCTCTACAAGACCGAGGTCTATGAAGTGGCAGCGCATCTGGGCATCATCAACAGCATCATGGTGGCTCCACCCACCGATGGCCTTTGGGGGGATGAGAGAACGGATGCCGATCAGATCGGTGCCACTTATCCGGAACTGGAATGGGCCATGGATCTACGGGGCCTTGGCACCGATACGCGCACCATGCCATTGAGTGATCGGCAGCGGGAGGTCCTGGGGATCTATGATCGCATGCACGCCGCCAACCGGCACAAGATGATGCCGATCCCTTTCTGCCGGATCCCTGATGATCTCCGGGATTGAGCAGCGGACGTCCTTACTGGGCAGGATCAATACTCATAGAACTCACCGCGCCACCAGATCCTGGCGGTATTGATGTTCTGTCTGGCGATCACCAGGCCGCGGTCCACGCGGAATTCCTGCACCGGTCGACCTTGTAGCATCACTTCCTTCCGGCCCTTTCTCCAAACCTTCAATGCACGGTCCACATCCACATAAGCGAGCGTGCCCCAGGAAGCCTGCCACTTTTCAGGGATCATACGCTCGACCTCGTGGAACTTTCCACCACTGAATACATTGAACACGGTCCGGTCCTGTATCACCACAAGGCTATCGATCACATCCCATTGTTGTGGTGCATAGTTCATGGCCGTATACACCTGGCCGCCCTCGAACACCTTCAACGCCCCTGTAAGATCAAGCCATGCAAGTACACCTTTTCCGACCTCATAGCGCTGGGGCATCTGATCCTCCAGATCATAAAGCAGTCCCTGATGAAAGGCTTTGAAGCTGTTATCATACGCATCCCTGTAAGCCACCAGGTCAAGGCCGCATTTGAAATCGACCTCGGTCACCAGGTCGTTCAACTCCCATACCTGGCCATGATAGAATACTTTGAAGCGCCGATCGAAGGCGGAGATCCACGCCAATAGGTTGTCACCGGTCTTCCACTGTACCATGGCTTCACCGGCAAGCTGGTCCTCCAATGGGATCCGCTGTCCGCGGTAGTAGATGAATACCGCTCCCTGCACATGATCCTGGAACACCACCAGACTATCCTCCACCACATATTCGCCTACGTTCGGGCTCAATACCCGGCTTTTGCCATCGAACACTTTCAAAATACCCATCATGCTGAATCCCAGTAGATGGTCAGTGACGATGGGATCTATTCCTGCCGCCTGATCAACAACCTGTGTTCGTCCATCGCGATACACTTTCAGATCTTCCCGTTCATCGGCATAGGCGAGATAATTCCCACCCACATGAAGTGAGCGCGGCTTGCGGTGCTCGATCTGCTCGAACATTCCATGGTCGAATACGATCAGCCGGTCCATATGGTCCAGGAAAGCGGTGACGTTTTGCGCGAGTGCCTCCAAAGGCGCAAGGCATAATAGGATCAACAGGCGATACATGCGTGAGCAAGATAATGGTGCCCGCTTGGATCCGCTCATGGATCCTCTACGACCCCCGTGTTCAACATTCATTGGTGCTGAGTACTTTGTGGTCCCATACATCCGGAAGACCATGGCACGCATGATCCTCATATACTTTTTATTGATCGGTATTTCCGCGATCGCCCAGGACGGAAATACCAATGGTCCATGGAAAGCCGATGGTTCCTTCGCCTCCGACGGTGTACAGCGGTTGAAGACCCTGGAAGAACATACGCGTACACTACGATCCACCGATCCCGACAGCAGCCTCGCCGTGTCGCGCATCCTGCTGTCAGAAGCACGAGTGGCCCGTGATACCTTCATGATCGGGAGTGGCTATCGCAATTTGGGGATAGCGGTCTTCCTTTCCGGTGAAGGTTCTGAAGCAGCGCTAGCGGCCCTTGATTCGGCGCTCGTCTATTTCGAAACGCGCAACGACTCCGCCCATCTTCAAGGCATGGGGCTCACCCTATCGAACATCGCCTACATGAATATCAACATGGGCAGATATGACAAGGCATTGGAGTTCTGCCACCGCAGCTTGCCCTACCTGAGGAGCAGTGGCGATAACAACGCCATGTTGAGCGTGTATAATGACCTGGGGCAATCGCATAAGGCGCATGGCCGTACCGATAGTGCGGTATATTATTTTGAGAAGCTCATCAACAAAGCTGAGGAGTTGGGACAGGACCAACAGGTTATCTGGGGGTACAATAACCTTAGCATAGTACATGCCGGACTAGGCCTGCTGCCGGAAGCCCTGGATAATGCTTACCGCTCACTCAGCATTCTGGAAAACATTGGTTCGGATGAACAGATCGTCAATGCACTCTTCGTGCTTCGGGACATAAAAGTTATGCTCGGCGAATACGACGGTGCGTTGGACCTAATGGATAGGGCAATGGAACTGTGCAGGAAGAATTCGGACACCACCTGCATGGCCGGCACTTATGGCGGTATCGGAAGCACATTGCTTGAGATGGGAAAACTGGATACCGCGATGGTGATGCTTGAGCTTGCTTTGAAGTTGAAACGCGATCCCAACTCCAACGACAAACATGAGCTTTCCATGCTCAGCAAGACCTATCGCTTGCAAGGCCGCCTGGATGATGCGTTGATCATACTGGAAGAGCTGCATGCCGATGCCAGGGAGAAGGGGATCCTGGAGGACGAGGTCTGGATACTGCAGGAAAAAGGCCTGATATCATCCCATAAGAAGCGCTTTGGCCAGGCGATCACGTACTGCCAGGAAAGCCTTGCGAAAGCGGAACAGGCAGGCCTTCTTCCTGCCCAACAGGATGCGTACGAGTGCCTTTACCAGATCCACAAACAGCGACGTGATGGTATGCAGGCTCTGGCCTATCTGGAAAAGGCGAATGAGTTACGCAACAACATCCTTTCCGAAAAAGCACAAAGGCAGGCCGCCCAGCGTGAATTCCAAAGGGAGCACGAGAAACAAAAGCTAAGGGACAGTCTAGAGCATGCCAATGCGCTACTGGAGTTGGAACATGAGCGTACCATAGCGATGATCCGGGCCGACCAGAACGCGGATAGGGCCATGGCCACCGGTATTGGTGCCGTGCTGCTGCTGGGAGGTGGGGGTATAAGTTTCATCGCGGATAGGCGCAGGCGCAGGGAACGCTTCGATAAAGAGGTGGCCACTCTGGAAACGCAGGCCCTGCGCAGCCAGATGAATCCGCACTTCATCTTCAATGCGCTCAACAGCATCAATGCCTTCATTCAACGGAACGATCCCGATCATGCCAGTTCATACCTCACGAAATTCGCGCGGGTGATGCGCCTGGTGCTCGAGAACAGCAGGCACGCGGAAGTGCCTCTGGAAGATGACCTGGAAGCCTTGAAAGGTTATATGGACCTGGAGCGGATGCGCATGCAGAATAGATTCGAGCATAGCATCGAAGTGGATCCCTCCATCGACCCCAGCGCTGTGGTGGTACCGCCTCTAGTGGTGCAGCCATTCATTGAGAATGCCATCTGGCATGGAATGAATGGTGTGGAACGGAATGGAGTGATCCGGTTGAAGGTCGGAAAAAAAGATGGCCAGCTCGTGCTTACTGTGGAAGACAATGGCGTGGGACGGAATAAGAAAAAGGTGGCTCCACCACCCGGTGTACCAGTGAAGAAAACATCTCTTGGGACCGCCATTACCCGTGCACGCCTTGATCTGATCCAGAAACAACATGGAGGCAATGCGGGTTTCAAATACACGGATCTCGCAGAAGGCACACGTGTTGAGGTGACCATGCCCTTGATGATGGCATAGCCGATCCGACGATCCGCAAGATCACACCAAGGCGAAGATCACTTGATCGTCCATGTGCGCTCCCCGCGCAGCAGCGCGTCCAGATCACCTTCGCCTTTGCGCTGTTTTGCCAGCGCCACCTGCGCGTTAAGCTTGGTCTCCATGCTGGGCCGGTCGCTCACATATAGCACGCCGAAAGGGCGCGGCATCGCTCCTTCCTTTCCTGGATCATCGAACAGGCGCACGAGGATCGATGCCTTGAAGCCGTCGCGCTCGTCGTGCACCCAGAGATCGTTCATGCTGGCATCACTGGCGGAAAGGTCAACGATCACCGGTGTCATGCCATCCAGCTTGATGCCTTTGGTGCCATTGGCGAATACCAGCGGCTTTCCGTGCTCCACATTGATCGTGTGTGATGGCTTGCTGGCCTTTTCAGTGAAAACCTCGAAGGCACCATCATTAAATACGTTGCAGTTCTGGTAGATCTCGATCAGACTTGTGCCGCGGTGGGCATCGGCGCGAAGCAGGATCTCCCGCAGGTGCTTTGGATCACGATCCATGCTGCGTGCGATGAAGGTGGCATCGGCACCCTTGCACAAGGCCAGCGGATTGAAGGGATGATCCACACTGCCCATCGGTGTGCTGCGTGTGATCGCTCCTTCGGGTGAAGTGGGTGAATACTGCCCCTTCGTAAGGCCGTATATCTCGTTGTTGAAGAGCAGCACGTTCACATCCACATTGCGGCGCAGCAGGTGGATCAGGTGGTTGCCACCGATGCTCAGTGAATCGCCATCGCCAGTGATCAGCCAAACGCTCAGCTCCGGCCGCACCGCACGCAGGCCGCTCACGATCGCGGGCGCCCGGCCGTGGATGCTGTGCATGCCGTACGTGTCCAGATAATACGGGAAACGCGAGCTGCAACCGATCCCGCTGATGAAGACGATCTCCTCCTTCGGCTTTCCCTGCTCACGCAGCACCGTCTCCACCTGCTTCAGGATGCTGTAGTCGCCACAACCGGGGCACCACCGTACCTCCTGATCGGAAGAGTAGCCCGCTTTGGAAACGCTGGCACTGCCGTTCACGACCTCGTTCGCTGTCGTCATGGCGATCGGAATGTTAAAGTGTGACTGGGTGAAAAAGTGAGCAAGTAGTTGCGACCGGTAATAACTGAATGGTAAATGGTTGAATGGCACAGCGGTCCGAAGCGCAACACACCCTTACACCCTCGCACGCTTGAACTCTTGCACTTTTTCACTTTCTGACCTTTTCACCTTTACACCTTACCTACACACACACGAATGCAATACCTGCAAGGCGCCTTCCTTGATCTCCGCTGCGGTGAATGGCATGCCCTGGATCTTATTCAGGCCTTGAGCATCCACCAGGAATTCGGCACGGAGCATCTGACGCAGCTGGCCACTGTTCATCTCGGGTACCAGCACATGCTTGTACCGGTTGAGGATCGCTCCCAGCTCCTTGCGGAAAGGGAAGAGATAACGCAGATGCAGGTGTCCCACTGAGTGTCCTTCCAGGGCGAGTTCGTTCACGGCGGTCTTGATCGCGCCGTAGGTGCTACCCCAGCCAAGGATCAGCAGATCACCGCTCTCCACACCATTGGCAAGGTCAAGCGGCGGTACACCATCCACGATCTTCCGCACTTTCTCTGCCCGCAGCTTCACCATCAATTCATGGTTCTGCGGATCGTAACTGATGTTGCCTGTGCGGTGCTCCTTTTCGATCCCGCCGATCCGGTGCTGCAGGCCCTTCATGCCCGGCACCGCCCACGGACGAACACCCTTCTCATCGCGATCGTAAGGTAGGAAGGCCTCGCTCGGCCTGACATCCGCAGCGATACTATCGTTGTTGCGCGGTTGTGCGAATGGTGGCTTGATCGGTTTCAGATCCGCAGCTCTCGGAAACTGCCATGGCTCCGCACCATTGGCGATATAACCATCACTGAGGAAGATCACCGGTGTCATATGCTCCACCGCTATGCGCGCAGCTTCATACACCATCTCGAAACAATCCGTGGGACTGCTTGCCGCAAGCACCGGAATTGGTGCTTCACCGTTCCTTCCGAAGACCGCCTGCCAGAGATCGGCCTGTTCCGTCTTCGTAGGCAAACCGGTGCTGGGTCCACCGCGTTGCACGTTCACGATCACCAGCGGGATCTCCAACATCACAGCGAGACCCATGGCCTCGGTCTTCAACGCGATCCCCGGACCGCTGCTTGCCGTTGCACCAAGGTGACCGCCGTAGCTGGCACCGATCGCACTGCATATCGCCGCGATCTCATCTTCCGCCTGGAAGGTGCGCACCCCGAAGTTCTTGTGTCGTGAAAGCTCATGCAGGATGTCACTGGCCGGGGTGATCGGGTAGCTGCCGTAGAACAGCCCAAGCCCCGCCTTCTGCGCCGCCGCCACCAGGCCTAGCGCGGTGCCCTGGTTGCCAGTGATGCTGCGGTATTCGCCCTTGGGCATCGGCGCCGGCTTCACCTCGTAACGCGTGGTGAATGTCTCGCTGGTATCGCCGTAGTTGTAGCCGGCGAGGAGCACCTTCTTGTTCGCCTCCAGGATCTCCGGCTTGTTCTTGAACTTCGCTTCGAGGAACCGCTCGCTGTTCTCCAGGCTGCGGCTGTACATCCAGTTGATGAAGCCCAGCACGAACATGTTCTTGCACCGGTCCTTCTCCTTCATCCCGAGCTTCGCGTCGGCCAGTGCCGTGCGCGTGAGCTTGGTGATGTCCACCGTGTGTACGATGTAGTTGCTGAGTGCGCCGCCCCCTGTGACGCCGGGCATCTGGCTACCCCCTTCGTTGCCGCCGAGCGGACTCTGCCCTTCCGGATAACCGGCCAGACGCAGGTTCTTCGCATCGAAACCATCGGTATTGGCGATGATCACGCCACCCTTCTTCAACTTGTTCAGGTTCGCCTTCAGCGCGGCGGCGTTCATGGCCACCAGCACATCGCATTGATCGCCAGGCGTGAAAACTTCCACACTCCCAAAGTGCAACTGGTAGCCGCTCACGCCCGCCAACGTTCCCTGCGGTGCACGGATCTCCGCGGGGAAATTCGGGAAGGTGCTCACATCGTTGCCGAACAGCGCGTTGGTGTCGGTGAACTGGCTTCCGGTGAGCTGGATGCCATCGCCGGAATCGCCCGCGAAGAGTATGACAACGTTGCGCCGTTCCTCAACGGACCGGATGCGGGTTGGTGTTTCCATCAAAAAAACTGGTGCAAAGGTACGGCGGGCGCGGTGTTCACACCTGATCTAGATCATGCTATGGGAACAGCCGGAGTGGGCGGATCGTTCTGGAGGACCAGAATACAGCTGATCTATTCTACAGCCGATCTCAATACAAATTCAAGATCCACCCGATGACCAATTCAGGCATTCTTTACGTCCTGGTGTGATCGGAGACAGGATAGTTTGCGATCTTCAACCGGCCACCAGATCCACGGCCTCCACCCGCTGGACACCAGGCACTACCTTTTTTATCGCCTCCTCAACGCCGGCCTTCATGGTCATGGGGCTCATGCTGCAACTGCGGCAGGCGCCATGGAGGCGTACGCGTACGATGCCATCGGCCGTGAGCTCCTCCAGGGTGATGTCGCCACCATCGGCCTCCAGGAAAGGCCGCAGATCATCGAGCGCCTCACGGATGCGCTGCTCCTTGATCGAATGTTCATTCATGTCCATCATTGCACGGCCATGGTCCGCTTCAATTCCTCCACATCTTTCAGGCGCTGGAGGAAGATCCCACAAAGATCGGAAAAAGCGCGTGCCGCAGGGGTATCCTTCTGCAATACCGCTGGTCGGCCCGCATCGCCCGATTCGCGGATACTCTGTACCAGCGGCACCTCGCCCAGAAAAGGCACCTTCAGCTCCTGGGCCAGTTCACGCGCTCCGCCCTTGCCGAAGATGTGGTATTTGTTCTCCGGCAGTTCGGCGGGTGTGAACCAGGCCATGTTCTCCACGAT
>JAEZCB010000178.1 GCA_023412755.1 Bacteroidota bacterium | reverse complement strand
GCGCAGTGAACGTGCGCAAGGCCTAAGGATCCCTTTAGATCCAGAACTCTCAAAAACCCCGGCGCAAGCCGGGGTTTATTCTTGGAGGTATTTCTGCGGTCTTATGAGGATCGTCCCTTCAAGAAGCAGGATCACAACCTGCCCGCAATGATCGGGTAGATCCCTCCGCCGATCGTCGGCCATCTTTCCGATCCCGTACACAGATCGCTTGACCTTGGTGATGTTTTCACGTGATCGGCATAGCAGTTCGTTTCGCTAAAGAGCACCTGATATTCTAGGAATTCCTACATGAAGATCTCATCAAGCGTAGTGAAGAGGAGGGAGCAGCGCAGTGAGCAGCGGTGATGTTCACTAGAAATGATCACGATATGCGACACATTGGTACCAGGTTTGATCCGTTCCATTCATCAAATCACACTGTCATGCCAAAAGCCTGGAGCAACAAGGACGAACGCAAGTACGATCATATCAAGGAAAGCAGCCAGAAACGCGGGGTAAAGGCGGAGCGGGCAAAAGAGATCGCCGCGCGCACCGTGAACAAGGATCGCCGGCAGGAGGGGCGTACACCGAACAAGACCACCCAGGGTTCCGGAAATCCCAACAAAGGTTTGGATAAGCGCACCACGCACGAATTGTACAACCTGGCGAAGGATCGCGAGATCGAAGGCCGGAGCAAGATGAACAAGGATGAGCTTGTGAAGGCGCTGCGAAATAAGTGACATCCCTGTTACTTTGTGCCAATGCGGCTTCTTATTAAACTGGTGGTGGGCACCATCGCCGTGTTGGTGACATCCCTGGTGCTGCCAGGGGTGCATGCGCAGGATCTGGTCACCGCACTTTCGGTGGCCGTGGTGCTGGCCCTGCTCAACACTTTCGTAAGACCGCTGTTGCTCCTGCTCACCCTGCCTGTAACGGTGGTGACCCTGGGCCTTTTCGTACTTGTGATCAACGCCTTGCTGGTACTGCTGGCAGCACGAATAGTACCCACATTCGAAGTGGACGGCTTCTGGTGGGCACTGCTCTTCAGCATCATTCTCTCCGTGGTGCAAGGCTTCCTGGAAGGTTTCGACAAACCGAACAGACAGGATCCACCACACCATGGCGGTGGAGTGGAATGGAGACGGCTTCGATGACCAGCTACCTTGCCTCAAACTCCAGGAGGGTAATGAACAAGTCCCCGGCGGAAGAGCGATCAGCAGCCTACACGCGCTGGTTCGAAGCACGTGGATTCCAGATCGCGAATTTCAAGAAGGGCAGGTCACGCGTGACCACCTACCGCGGCGGCGAACACATAGCCTTCCGTCTGAAAGAGCGCCCGGGGTATACCATATACTACAAGGAAACCAAGGAGGGCGCATTGATCGTGTTCGAGGTGAAGGTGAACAGCGATCGCGTACACTTTGAGGGCTACTGCCCACTGCTGGTCTTCAACATCTGGCCTGTGAGGATCTCCTTCAAACCGGATGCACGCTTCCCGTTCAAGTACCGTGCGGAAGGGTACGGGATCGCGCAGGATCTTGCTCGATACGTATCAAGCCATTCCTAGGGTATGTCGCCTTATTGAACACCGGTGAAACGGTCCACCATACTGTTGTCCGTTGAACACGATCTTTGGTCGCGCATGGCGGCCATCTCCATAGAATTTCTGGGCACAGGCACCAGTCAGGGTATTCCAGTGATCGCCTGTGAATGTCATGTTTGCCGGAGCGATGATCCGCGCGACGATCGGCTCAGGACATCGGCATTGGTGCGTGTGGGTGGCACCACATTGCTGATCGATGCCGGCCCGGATCTGCGCCAGCAAATGCTGCGCGCTCGTGTGGCGCAACTGGATGCGGTGCTGTTGACGCATGAGCATATGGACCACATCGCCGGGTTGGATGAACTGCGGTCATTCAACTTCCATCAGCGCCAGGCCATGGATATCCATGCCAACGAACAGACCCTGGCCGCTGTGCGCCGTGTGTACCATTACGCGTTCTCCTCAGTAAAGTATCCGGGTGTGCCGGAACTGATGCTGCATGCCATCCAACGGTCTCCATTCAACGCCGCTGGGGTGGATGTGCTGCCGGTGGAAGTGATGCACCATCGCATGCCAGTGCTCGGGTTTCGGATCGGGGGATTGAGCTACATCACAGATGCCAAAACGATAGACCCCGTTGAGTTGGCCAAATTGGAAGGGACCGATGTGCTTGTACTGAATGCCTTGCGGCGGCAGGAGCACCTGTCCCATCTCAATCTCCAGGAGGCGATGGATCTGGTGGGGATCGTACGGCCCAGAAAAGCCTATTTCACCCATATCAGTCACCTCATGGGCCAGCATGCGGAGGTGGCTGGTGAACTACCACAGGGTATTGAACTGGCCTATGATGGGCTGGTGGTGGAGGTGCTTTGATCCTGCTTTTTTTGTTTCATATCAGGCATGTTGGTGGAAATGTTGGATCTTTTTATGATCTTCATTGCCTTGATCCATCCCCATGAACCGGCTGCACTACCTGCTGATCATATTTTCTTTCCTAGCGGTATTCACCCCCAATGCCCAGGCACAACATGACCCCGGAGCGGTGGATCGCATAGTGGGAAAAGCGGTGGTGCCAGACTTGGATCGGCAGGCCGCTTTGCGGCAGCGTAACGCATGGCAGGCCTTCATTGCGGCGAGCCCGGGTTGGTCCGTGGAATTCAATGAGAGCAGCGGCAAGCCCCATCGTGCATTTGGTCCTCCCATCAGCGTTCCCGGGGAGGGTGCGGAAGCACGGGCCGGTACATTCATTCAGGAGCGGCTTTCCGTCTTCGGCATCCCGCACCAGGAACTGGTGCTCGCTTCAGTGATCCCTGGTACCAAGCATACGTATGTGCACTACCGCCAGGAACATGAGGGACTGCCGGTGATCAACGGCCACCTCATGGTGAAACTGGATCAGCAGGGCCGCGTGGTCTCTTTCAGCACGGACGTGTATGATGCCATCACAGTGGCCACGGAGCCTACGATCGCTTTTACGGCCGCTGCGGCCATAGCCTCGGAAGGTGTGGACGATCTTTCGGTGGAAGACCTTGGCCTGAAGATCATCCCATTGCCGGCGAAGCATGAAGTGGACCACAGGTTGGTGTATGAGGTGATGGTGCATGCCTGGAAGGAACGCCGCCACGCCAACTACCTCTGCTGGGTGGATGCGCATACCGGTGAACTGTGGTACCGCAAGGACCGCGTAGTGGAATGTGGCCATGGGGAAGGAACAGGAGATGCTTCCACTATGGATGCGGGTGCGGATATCCATGCCAACGGCTCGGTGAACCTGGGTACGCCCGTGGAAGCTACGAGCGTGGTGAATATGCCGGATCTGCGCATAACGATCAACGGCAGCCCAATGCATACGGATGGCACCGGTTTCCTGGCCACCGGCATACCGGGTCCGGTGAATGCGCAGGTGCAGTTGCGCGGGTTATGGAGTGATGTTACGACCAACGGTATAACACCCAGCGGCACGGTAACCTTGCAGGAGGGCTTCAACACCGTGGACCTCGATATAGTGGGCAACGTGCGCCAGCGGAGCGCATATTATCATGTGAACCGGATACACGATCAGGTGAATGAAGTGCTGCCCGGCTTCACCGGAATGGACATCATGCTGCCTACCAACGTGGACCTCACCAGCGGGGATTGCAACGCGTTCTATGATGGCTCTTCCATCAATTTTTACGCGCAGGCGAACGGATGCTATTCCATGGCCCTACTCGGCGATGTGGTCTACCATGAGTATGGCCACGGGATCAACGACAAGTTCTACCAAAGCCAGGGCAGCATGTTCCTGAACGGGGCCATGAATGAAGGGTATGCGGATATCTGGGCCTTATCCATCACGCAGAACCCGATCCTGGCCAGTGGATACATGATCGGCGACGCGGGATCGAACATCAGACGCTATGATCAGGAACCCAAGGTGTACCCGGTGGATCTGGTGGGCCAGGTGCATGCCGATGGCGAGATCATTTGTGGCGCATGGTGGGACACACATCTCCTGCTGAACAATGACATGGACCATATGATGCAATTGTTCGCTGATGCCTTCCCGGGTCTGCAAGCCACCGCGTTCGATGGCATGGAGGGACAGGCTTTCCGTGATGTGCTGATCGATGCATTGCAGGCGGATGATGATGATGGCGACATCACCAACGGCACACCCAATGGCCTGGCCATCGTGGAAGGATTCGCGATCCACGGGATCACCCTGATCAGCGATGTGGAGATCCAGCACACAGCCCTGGAAACCGCCACAAGCGAAGAACCGATCAATGTGGATGCGCAGGTCACCATCACATTCCCCTTCTCCAGTTACCTGCAGGATGTACGCCTGCATTACCGGGTGAACGATCAGCAGGAATGGCTGGCCGTGCCCATGAGCAACACCGGAGGCAATGCCTACACGGCGGATATACCGGCACAACCTGCAGGCACGGTGATCGCCTATTACCTGGGTCTGGTGGACATCTTCGATCAGCAGAGTTCTGTACTGCCTCCTGGTGCTACGCTGCCGGACCCCAACCTGCCTTATTTCATACTTGTGGGAGCGGAACTGCTTGCCACGGAAAATGGCGATGACCACCAGGAGCTGGGAGACTGGGAATACGACCTCCCTGGCGACAATGCATCCACTGGCCGTTGGGACCTCACCATTCCGATCGGCTCCTTCAGTGAACCAGGAGATGCGAGTACCATTGTTCAACCGGACCATCAGCATACCAACGGTGGGTCGTTCTGCTGGGTAACGGGCAATGCTTCAAGCTCCTTGGCACCCTTGGGAGAGAATGATGTGGACGGCGGTACCACCACCATACTCAGTGGCAATATGGACCTGAGCGATCATGTGGAGCCCATCTTCACCTATTGGCGGTGGTACATCAACGATCCACCCAGCGGCGCGAATCCGAAAGCGGATTGGTGGCAGGTGTTCATCAGCAACGATGGCGGAGCAAGCTGGGTGCCGGTGGAAGAGACCCGCACCAGCGACCGTAGTTGGCGGCGGATGGCCTTCCGGGTCCGGGACATTCTGGAACCAACAGCCACCGTGAGGCTGAAGTTCCATGCCAGCGACAGCATACGTCCGGGACAGAACCTGGATGGGGGAAGCCTCGTGGAGGCAGCACTGGATGATGTGCAGTTGTGGGATGTGGATGGATCCATTGGAGTGCCCGAACATGTGGTGCTGGTGCAGGCCCTCTATCCCGATCCGGCAACGGATGTGCTCCATCTGCGGCTCGCGGAGATTCCCGCAGGTCTACGGATCCAGATCGTGGACCTCGCTGGTAGAACGGTTTCCACGCCCGTGGTGGGCAGGGGTACGTTGCAGGTGCTGGATGTTTCTACCCTCGCCGCTGGCCAGTATGTGTTGAGAGCGATCTGGAACGATGGTCACCAGGACCATCGGTTCAGCATCATACGCTGAAGCGAGTCAGCCGCACGTGTTCCAAATGCGCCAGCTGGCCTCCGCCTGTGCCTCCAACATGTGCGAGCCATTCGCCACTCGCGCTCCACGTTCACGCCCCTTGCGCAGGAACAGTGTTTCGGCCGGATTATAGATCAGGTCGATGAGGATATGCCTGGATGAGATGGCGTCATAAGGCAGGGGAGGGCATTCATCCACATGGGGAGCCATGCCCAACGGCGTGGTGTTGATCAGCAGCGGGCATACTTTGATGATCGTGGGGTCTAGGAGGTCCCAGGTAAGATCGCCACGCTCCCGGCTGCGGCTCACCACACGGAAGCGGATGCCAAGTTCCTTTAGTACGTATACCACCGCCCTGCTGGCGCCTCCACTTCCCAGTACGAGCGCACGCGGCTTGGTCCCGTTCTCCAACAGCGGCAGCAGCGTGCTCCGGAAGCCTTCCACATCGGTATTGTGCCCGCAGGTGCGGCCGTTCCGCAGGGATATCGTGTTCACCGCGCCCACCGCGGAAGCCAGCGGATCGATCTCGTCCAGTAGGCGCATCACCTCCTTCTTGTAGGGGATGGTGACGTTCAAGCCTGCGAGGCCGGAGGTCTCTTTGATCAGCACCTTCAATCCCTCGGCATCATCCAGCGGGAACAACTCGTAGCGGTGATCGGCCAGTTGTTCGCGCGTGAATTTCGCGCTGAACCAGCTTTTGCTGAAGGAATGCGACAAGGGGTTGCCGATGAGACCATAGATCTTCATGATGCCTTTCTGTTTCCAATATGTTCCAGGAGCAGGAGGAGTGCGGCGCCTGCGAACATCAACAGGATGGCCCAGGCCAGTTGCGGTTCCTTGGAAGTGACCCCGAGCAATGTATCGTTCGCGGTGATCGCGGCGTACTCATGCGGCCACACATTGGTCTGGATGAACGGCACCATGTGCTCATCGGGCCTGCCTTCATGCACGGTGCGCACACTTACCACCTCCTTCCAGGGCCATACGATGGTGAGCGAGCCGAGCAGAAAACCCGTAAGGGTGGCCACGGCCACATCATGGTGGCGCAGGAACAGCCAGCTCAATACCCGCGAAAAGGCCATCAGGCCCGCCAGGCAACCTCCCCCGAAGATCAGGATGATCGGAATGTCGAGTCCTTTGATCGCGGCCATCACGGGAGCATATGCGCCGAGCAACAGGAGTATGAACGATCCGCTGATGCCCGGTAGTATCATCGCACAGATGGCGATGGAGCCCGCGAAGAAGAAGAACAGCATGCTATTCTGTGCCGGTGCGGCCTGCATGAGCCCGATGATCACCGCCACAGCGGTGCCTGCGAATAGGCCAACAAGCGGAGTGGTGTTCCACTTCTTCACAAGTGCACCGCACAGGTATACGCTGGCTGCGATAAGCCCGAAGAAGAAGGCCCAGATAAGTACCGGCTGATGCTCCAACGCCCATGTGATGGGCCGTACCAGCAGCACCACGCTGGTGATGATGCCTGCCAGGAGGGTGGCCAAAAGATCGCCATTGAATTGACGCCATGCCGCGATAGGCCCATGTTCGCGCAGCGTTGAAAGCGTGTCCGGCCCGATGGCCTTGATGGATGCGAGGAGTTCCTCGTAAATGCCGGAGATGAAGGCGATGGTACCTCCGGAAACGCCTGGCACCACGTCAGCGGCACCCATCGCCATCCCCTTCAGGAATAGCTTTGATCTCTGCCTCAAATGCATGTTGATGTCAATCGCAATTCAAGGTGTGGTCCACCTCTTTGGCATGGGCTAGTATACCGCCCTTCAGATTCACCAGGTTGCTAAGGCCATAGCGTGTTTCCAATGCCTGGATCACCGCGCTGGAACGGGCACCACTGCGGCAGTGCACGATCACCGGAACATCCTTGCGCAGTTCCTCCAGCCGGGAAACGATCTCGCCCATGGGGATCAGTGTGCCACCTATGGTGCATATTTCCGCTTCATACGGTTCGCGCACATCAATGAGCTGGAAGGCCTCACCTTCTTCGCGCATGCGCTGTAACTCTACGGCCGTGATCTCCTTCATGGCGGGAAAAGTAGCGTCCGGGCTCCGGCTCGTCAAACCTCCGGCTTCGCGGTGACCACCTGGCGCAGCTTCTCGGCGACCTGCTCAGGCAGATATTGGAAGAAGGTGTCGCCGCGCAATCCGAGTCTCAAGGTCTCCAACGGGATCACTTCTTCCGGTGCTATGTTGCCCAGGTTCACATTGGCCCCAAGCTGCTTGATGAACCACACCTGTTGGGATTTCTGCGGCGCCTCCCAGAGTATGTCATTCACCGGGATCTTGGCTATGATCCGGTTCACCAGTGTGGTATGCGCATGGCCGCTTGGACGGTAGATCCCCACCGTTCCGCTCTCACGCGCCTCGGCTATCACCTTCCAACTGCCGGCATCGAGTTCCGTGCGCATCATGTTCACCCACTTTGCCGGGCTTATGAGGATGCCGCTTTCCTTGGAACCGACCTCGCTCAATACAGTGAAGTGTTTGGCCAGCTCGGTTATGAACCGGCATTTTTCCTTGTTGGACAGGATGATGGATCCATCGGAAACCTCCGCGGTATCCAGCCCCAGCTTGTCCATCAGTTTCTTGTAAGCCTTGAATTCCCCGCGCGCCACGAAGGCTTCGAAGAGCGTGCCTCCCAGATAGACGCGCATGCCGGCATTCTGGTATAGGGCGATCTTCTCCTTGAGCCGGGGTGTCACGAAGGAGGTGCCGAAGCCCAGCTTCACCAGGTCGATCAGGTGCCCGGCACCATCGATCAGGTCTTCGGCCTGCCGCATGCTCAGTCCTTTATCCATGACCATGGTGACCCCATCCTCGCGGGGTTTCTTTGTCCGCGCAGGTATGTGTGAAAGACTATAGTTCATCGGCGGTAAAGTTCCAGCAAATGGATGATCTGTGGCATGGTGGCCGCCTCTGGGTAATGCTCCAACAATTGGGTATGGGCCGCATGGTCGGAGGTAAGGGCCTCCTCCATTTCCAGCAGGGCCTGCTGCTCCCTGCCTGCGCGTAGCAGGTAGCTCACCATACGGTACCGGTAGCGGCTGTTGAGCTTGTGTACCATCTCTCCTTCCTTCAACTTCTTCAATGCCGCCTCCGGTCCCTTCAGGTTCAACAACAGATCGGCATGGTCCAGCCAGCCATCCAGGCTTTCCGGTTCCATGGTGTTCAGTTTCGTGTAGGCCGCGAGGGCATCCTCATAGCGTTCTGCGCGGCCCAGTGCGTTGGCGTAGTAGAACCAGCCATCACCATGTTCCGGTGCCAGTTTCACGGCCACTTCCAGGTCCTTGATGGCCTCAGGCAACCTGCCCTGCACATCCTTCACCACACCACGGCCTATCCAGGCATCCACCCAATTGGGATCCAGCGCCAGGGCTTGATCATAGTGGATGAGCGCCTGTTCGAACCGTTCCATCTTCTCGTAGCACTCCCCGATGTAGCTGAAGGTGATCGCCTGTGGCCCATCATGCTCTATCGTTTCCCGGTAGCATTCCACCGCTGCCTCCAGATCGCCCATTTGCAGCAGGTTGCGTGCCTTGCTGAAATAGGCCGAAGTGAACTTCTCATCGATCGCCAGGCACAGGTCCAACGCCTCATTGCTTTCCTCCAGACGCTCCAGCCGAGCGAGGGCGTTACCCAGATTATACCACGCCACGAAGGCGTACGGATGCTCATCGGTGAATTTCCGGAACATTTCCACGGCACCCTGATGGTCGTCCATCAGATCG
>JAEZCB010000106.1 GCA_023412755.1 Bacteroidota bacterium | reverse complement strand
CTGGTGTCATGAGAAAGGTGATCGCAGCGATCAACATGACCCTTGACGGGTACTGTGATCATACGGCCATCGATCCCGATCAGGAGATCCATGATCACTACACGGAACTGTTGCGCGGCGGTGAAGTTATCCTCTACGGTCGTGTGACCTATGAGCTGATGGAGTTCTGGAAGCCATTCGTGAAAAAGCCATCAGGCGAAAGATCGATGGATGACTTCGCACAGGCGATCGATCGCATCCGGAAGTTGGTCTTTTCGGGTACGCTGAAGTCGGTCGACTGGCACAGCGCCCTGCTGGCAGACCGATCGCTGGAAAATGCGATCGGGGAACTCAAAGCGCAGAATGGCGGGGACATTTTGGTTGGCAGCCGGAGCTTGATCATTCAATTACTGAAGCTCGGTTCGATCGATGAACTTCAACTGTGCATCCACCCGGTGATCGCCGGGAGCGGAATGCATCTTTTTGAGAACATGAATACGAGGAAGATGCTGAAGCTCGAAAGGACCAGGACCTTCGGCGGTGGTGCTGTGATCATGTATTACTCGCCGATCAAAGCGTAGCCACAGGGCAATGCACAACTCCTCAACTCTTCAACTGCAACCACAACTTTCGACCTCATGAAACAGAACATCCTCTATTGGATCATCACCGGACTCTTCAGCGCCTTCATGATCTTCTCCAGCATCGGCGGACTCAAACCCGAACCGGAGACAGTGGTCTATCTGCATGATCATCTTGGCTACCCGATCTACTTCATCCAATGGATCTCGGTGTTCAAGATCATCGGCGCGATCGCGATCCTGCTGCCGATGGTGCCGGCGCGGGTGAAGGAGTGGGCCTATTTCGGCTTCTTCATCGATCTGGTGACCGGCGCTTACTCATTCTTCGCGGTGGGCGATCCGGTGGCGCAATGGGCACCGATGTTCCTGTTCATCGCGGTCCTGGTTTGGGCATATGTGTTGCATCACAGGCAGCTACGGAAAACGAGGTCTTTTCAGGAACTGTATGTAGAGGATCGGGTGCCGATCGCTTGACGGGGGTGGGCCTGGAGAGCTGATCATCTTAGGCCCGCTTGATCATTCATTTCAAAAAAGCTGATTGGGGATTATGTAACCCGTTGTTCCCAAGTGCGTAAAAGGACCACCTTCAGGTCCATGCCCATACCAACGCACAAACGAACAACCTTTCGTCGCAGCCTCCATTCGAGTTTCAATATCGGGCTATTGTTGTCCATCCTTAATGCTGTACCGGGGGTATATGCGCAAACAGGCCCTGCGGGAGTGGGAAATTCCGCCAGCAACGTGATCTGGTTCTCGGCCGATAAAGGTGTTACGGAATCCACAGGGGTGGTGCATTGGGCCGATCGGTCCGGCAATGCCAACCATGCCACACAGCCTGCGGCCGACCGCAGGCCCTTGCTTCAGGACAATGCCATCAACGGTTATCCGGCATTGGTCTTCGACAACAGCGAGACCGCTGCGGACTACCTGCGTGTGCCGGATCATGCGAACCTGGAAGGCATGTCCGGCATGACCGCCTTTGCTGTGTACGATCTTTTTGATGGCACACCGGCCTCCGCTCCGCGTGGTATTCTTTCCAAACGCGTGAGCCCATCTTCAAATGTGGCTTATGGATGGTTCCATTGGAATTCCAGTGGAAGTCTTACCCAACACCTTGATATCGATGGCACCACCAACCGCATCAACGGTGGAGTGATCAACACCCACACCACCTACGTGAACAGCTTCAAGTTCGCGGGTTCCAGCCCCTCGAACAGCCAGAACCAAGTGTTGTATAGGAATGGAGAAGCCGTCGCGAATGGGGCTGAATCCAGTGTCACCATTCCGAATTATGCATCGGATTTCTATGTAGGCAGCCTCTATGGTCACACCGGATCAGGCAGCAATGCCACCCGTTTCAACGGCCGCATCGCCGAGGTGATCGTCTACCGCAGCACCCTGAATGATGCGCAGCGGATCATTATTCAGAATTACCTCTCCGCCAAGTATGGCACCACACTCGCCAGCGATGATCTCTATAAGATGGATGATCCCGCGAACGGAAATTTCGATCATGATGTGGCGGGGATCGGACGCATCAGTTCCAGTCACCAGCAAACAGATTCCAAGGGTTCCGGCATTGTGCGGATCAACAATCCCACCGGTTTGAATAACGGTGAGTTCATGTTCTGGGGCCATGACAATGGTGTTCTGGGAGCGTGGGGGATCACCGATCGGCCCGGCACTGTCCAGGGAAGGCTGCAACGCGTTTGGCGTGTCAGTGAGGTGACCTCAGCGGGTATTCCATGTGATGTGGGTGCTGTGGATATCACCTTCGATCTGAATGGGCTTGGGCCTGTGGACCCCGATCATCTGCGGTTGTTGGTCGATGCGAATGGCAATGGCCTTTTCGCCGATGAAGCACCGATCGCGGGTGCGGTCGATGATGGCGGAGGGAATTACCGTTTCGCAGGTGTCACTGCGCTCACCAACGGAAGACGGTTCACGCTGGCAACAACGAACATCAGTGCTACACCCCTACCAGTGGAATTGGTCTATTTCAGGGGGAACGCCGTGGAGGATGGTACGGTCGATCTGACCTGGGCCACCGCCAGCGAACACAATTCAAGCCATTTTCAGATCGAACGCAGTACCACCGCCAATGAATGGCAGGAAGTGGCGATGATACCTGCCGCTGGTTGGAGCAATTCCATCAAAGATTACACCGTACGGGATCATCATGCGCCGGCGGGCACGGTCTATTATAGACTCGCCCAGTTCGATCTGGATGGTACACGTCATGATAAAGGCATGGTGGCCGTGAGCGTACAAGCACGGCGCCAGGTGTTGTTGTATCCCAATCCTGCCACTGGTATTGTACATATCGATACCGGTGGATCTGATGTCCTGGCGATAGAGATCCAGCACCCCGACGGAAGACCATTACGGCAGATACGGGATCCGGCCGTACGATCACCTGTGGATCTTACCGGATCACCTGCAGGCATCTATCTGATCAAAGTGTTCTTCAACGATGGCAATATCCTCACGAACCAACTCGTGCTGGCCGGATCATGATACGGATCAGTGACAGCGTTATTCATGTTGATGATAACATGTGCTTACGGAAGACGGAAGATCCTTGTAAAGACGCGATCGGTTCACGGCAGGTTCAACTGCCATGAGACGCCGAAGCGATCGATCACCCACGCGAATTTCCGGCTGAAACCGTAATCATCCAACGGCATTGGCACATCCCCGTTCTCGGCCAGTGTGGTCAGGATCTTTTGCAGTTCTTCATCATCGGAGAATTCAAGGAATACCGAGACTGCCGGTGAAAAGTCCCAGTTGTGTACAGGTGGACTGTCACTTACGATGAACCGGGTGCCTCTCAGCTCGAACATGGCCATCATGATGGTACCTTCCTTTCCAGGACCTTCCTTTCCCCAGCGCTGCACATGGGTCACCCGTGCATCATCGAACAAGCTGGTATAAAGTTCCATGGCCTGTTCGGCATCGTCTTTCTGGAAGGTGAGCGATATGGAGACGGGATGTTCCATGGTGGGGTTGGTTTGAGCCATTGCGTTCCCTGCGTGCCACAGGAAAGCGAGCAGTCCGAGGATGGAATAAATGATGGGTATTGGTCTGGAGATCATCATGGTGAAATCATCGGATCAATTCTCTCCGGAGTCTTTTCGCCAGGCTTCTTCCATCATATCGAACCCCAGTTGCCAGCCTTTTTCGCTTTCGGAGACCGCGCCTTCCTGCAGGTCGCCCAATTCACTGGCTATATCCGGTCCTGATTGGGTGAATTGCATGCGGCTACCTCCAGCGCCCTCGGCCATGATCTCGATAGTGATGACATCCTCGTTCGGTGAGAATTGAGGCATCGCGATCGTATGCTTCAGCCGGTGTGGCCGGTCGATCTCAAGGTATTTTCCGGTCATCACATAGGTGGTCCCGTTCTCTTCGCGGGTGATGGTCCATGTGCTTCCCACGCGCAGGTCGATCTCGAAACTGGTATTCTCCGTCCACCATACACGCATGGCCGTCGGTTCGGTAAAGGCATCGAAAACGGTCTCTGGTGAAGCATGGAAGCTGCGTTCGATCCGCAGTTCTGTCTTGTGGGTCTTTGTTTCAGCCATTGGTGATGAGTGTTTTTTTCGCGGTGTGGGTTTCCATGGATGCAGGCTTCCGCTTTAGGATCAAGGAACTGATGAAGGCCACCACAAGCCCTACCGGCAGCACTTCCGAATAGGTGATGAGCACCACGAAGAGCGGGTTCTCATACATGGCGGAGAACTGTTCCATTTCCTGTGCCTTTGCCGCCAGCTCGGTATCCGTGGCACCATCACGCTCCGCGCAGACGATCACATAGTTGGAGTACACATCCATGAAATCGGGCACGAAGAGGTAGAAGTAGAACAGCCATGTTACCACGTAGATGGTGGAGCCGAGGAAGGCGATGAGCGCACCGGTCTTGAATGCCCGGCCGAGGGTGATCGAGCCATTGAGCTGTTTGTTGCGGTAATTGCGTATCCCGAAGAAGGTAAGGGAGAACACGATGATCATGGCCGCATACCCCAGCACATCGTTCCCTTGGAAGTCCGGGTTCGTGTACATAAGATCCACCATGAACACCATGTTCACGGCGAGGATGGTGCCCAAAATGAGGCCGAAAAGGAGTACGTAGCGTTGCATCGATGATCGTTTTTGGAAGGGCCAAAACTACCGTGGTGCTAAGCGGCAGGACCTCATACTTTGGTACCGATCCGCAGATGAAAGACGCGATCCAGCCAAAAGTACCATGAGTGCTTAGGCCGTGAGCCTCAGTCGCTTGGACTTCTCTGCGGCTTGGGTCCGGTTCTTCACATCCAGTTTCACCAGCAGGCTGGAGACATGGGTCTTCACCGTGCTTACCGAAAGGAACAAGCGCTCTGCGATCTCCGCATTGCTGGCTCCCCTGGCCAGATGGTCCAGTACTTCATACTCACGGGTGGTGATCTGAAGTTTTTCCAATGCCTCTTGGTTGATGCCCTGCTCCAAAGGGGGAGTGATGTACACCTCCTTTTCCACCACTACGGTCTCCACTCTCGTGCGCTCGAATTGCCTGGCCACCCAGACCCCGAGCCCCGTGAAGAGCAAAGCGATGAGCCCAGCGTAGATCTCCATGGAGTTATCCATGATCAGGAACTTCCATTGCAGCCACTTTAGCACAAGGAGCAGCACGGCCATAAGTCCGCCGTAGAGGAGCATGTGCCTCCAACCTGACAAGAACTGCCTTAGCTGGATCATGACCCAAAGTTCGTGATCCCGATCGGAAATAGTCGTGATCGCCTTACACCCTCAACACTCCGCGGAAACCTCTAGCCCCGTAATAACTCTGTGCGCCGTTATGATAGATGAATACCTGCCCATAGCGGAAGTCGCCGAAGATGGCGCCGCCGAGTTCGCGGATGGGAGCGGGAGTGAGTAGCCAGCTCGAGGTCTTTTCATCGAACGGGCCGTGTTCCTGCAACTCGTGGTATTGCTCCCCGGTCAGGAGCTCGATGCCCATTTCTGCGGCCATGTCCATGGCGGTATTCTCCGGCCGGTGCTCCTTACGCGACTCCCAGCCTTCGCGATCATAACACACGCTGCGGCGGCCTTTGGGGCTCTCGGCAGCGCAATCCATGAATATGTATTCTCCGGTCTTCTTGTCCTGGCCGACCACATCAGGTTCACCACCGGTCTCCTCCATTTGATGCAGCGACCAGAGCTTTTGAGGGTGCTTCTCCAACCGCGCCTGAACATCTTCCCATTTGATGCCTTTGTGGCGGGTGGGATGTTTCTCGAAACGGGATCTCAAGGTTCGCAGAAGCTCCTCCTGATCTTTTGTGGTGAGGGTCTTTTTACTCTTGGCCATGGCAGGATCGTGATCACAAATATGTATCAAGCATCGTGACCCGGACGAACATGGACCTCTGGCAGTTCCTTTGCACATCCCATTACCATGGAAAAGGAAAGCACGCCAAATGCCTCGATGAAGCATATCGCTATGCTCACGAAGCTGATGGACAAGCAATTCAAGATCCCCGGCACCGACTTTCGCTTTGGTCTGGATGGTCTGATCGGCTTGATCCCCGGTGCAGGTGATGTGGCGACTTTCTGTGTTTCGTGCTACTTGCTTGTGCTCATGGCGAGGAATGGTGCCAGCGGCTACGTTATGGCCCGCATGGTATTTAATGTGGCGATCGATGCGATCCTCGGATCGATCCCTTTGATAGGAGATCTTTTCGACTTTGCATTCAAAGCGAATAGCCGGAATCTGCGCCTGCTGCAGGAACATTATGTTGAAGGACGCCACCGCGGCAGCGCATGGAAGGTGATCATCCCGGTCATGCTCGTACTATTGCTCATCATGGCAGGTGCGATCTGGTTGGTGGCGAAGGCGATCAGTGCATTGTTCTAAAGCTGGGACAGGTCAGCTAATTTCGTTCGCTCATTTAAGACGCATGCCAACCTCCACAGCTCCCGCCAAAGGCAACATCATCACCAAGCCCGCTGCCGATGAACTGCGCATCACACGCGTGTACAACGCGCCGCGGAAGTTGGTCTTCAAGGCATGGACCACCCCCACGATGCTGGAGCAATGGTTCGGCTGTTCGGCTTTCACCACCACCTTCGCCGAGGCCGATGTGCGGGTGGGAGGGGAGTGGCGCGTGGGCATGCGATCACCGGAGGGAGACGTCTACATCGCCTTTGGAGTTTATAAGGCGCTGCGGCCGGTGGAGCATCTGGCACTCACGCATCAATGGTCGCGAATGACTGCGAACGTGAATCCCCCGAACCACGAAACGTTGGTGACGGTTGATCTGTACGAGGAAGGCACAGGCACCCGCATGGAATTCCGGCAGACGGGGCTCGCCACAGAAGCATCACGCGACAGTCACCAGGGAGGCTGGGGCGACAGCTTCGATGCGCTGGCGAAGGTGCTCGAGGAGTGACAGGATCCCCAGAAAGATCGATCGGAGCATCTTATACATCGTCGGTCTAGTATGGGAGGATCCTTCATTGGGATCCCAATATTGCGTCCTTTTTAATTTTTACATGATATTCATGACCTTTCCTTACGGCTATGCCGGTTCTGGAGCTGTGAGTTCCAGTATGCGCTTTATTTTGATATTGATACACGTAGAACTGGGCTCTACATTTCGCATGTGTATCCAGCAGCATTCAAAAGCAGTATCTTCTTTTTGTTCCTATTTGGTGTAGGTCCCGGCGGTGTTTGCCAGAATATCGCACCTGCCGGCCTTGTTGCCACGGGCGGGTATGGAGCCGATCCACAGTCCATGCTATCATTTAGCGTGGGCCAGGTCGGGGCGGTGTCAATGAACGCTGGTTCTGAGATCCTCACACTTGGGATACAGCAGCCTGGATCGGTGTTGTTGCCGATCGACATCAAGGTCTTTCTAGATGGACCGTTCGATCCAATGAGCGGCAGCATGCATGATCTGCTTCGATCCACGGCATTGCTTCCTTCCGTGGAACCATACACCTCTTTGGGATATCAGCACGCAGGCAGCGGAGGGGGAGAACAAGCAGGTGCTGGCGTTTTCGGCGCTGCAGGCGCTGATGCGGTAGTGGATTGGATATTGATCGAATTGCGTGATGCGTCCGATCCTACGAAGATCGTATCCACACGCAGTGCATTCATTCAGCGAGATGGGAATGTGGTGGATGTGGATGGCCTGTCGATCCTGCGCATGAGCGCTGTTCCCGGAAGCTACTACATTGCGGTGCGGCACCGCAATCATCTGCCTGTGATGACCGCGGCTCCCGTGCCATTGATGATGGTATCCGTTCCGTACGACCTTACGGATGGGAGCGTAGGTATTTATGGAACGGACGCACAACGATCCGATGGAGGTATATACCGGCTTTGGGCAGGCGATGTCACGGCCGATCATGCGGTGAGGTATGTGAATACTGGGAATGACCGTGATCCGATCCTTGTCGCGATCGGTGGTGTATTTCCCACAGCCACCGTTGCCGGTTACCTGCCAACGGATGTGAACCTTGATGGTGTGACAAAATATACCGGGGCCATGAATGATCGGGACCCCATCCTGTTAACGATCGGTGGTATTGTGCCGACCACGGTACGTAATGCCCAGTTCCCCTAGATCCCATTCCATGCGCAAGATCCTCCTCCTCGCTCTGCTGCTGCCTGTCCTTAGCATTGCGCAAGTGCCACAGGCATTCGATTTTCAAGGTGTGGCACGTGATGCGAGCGGCGAACCGTTGGTGTCACAGAGTATAACGCTACGCCTCTCGATCATTTCCGGAACACCTTCCGGTACGATGGTGTATCAGGAGGATCAGGCCGCCACTACCACACCGTTCGGTCTTTTCAACGTGCGCATTGGCGATGGCACACCGGTGGTGGGTTCATTCCCAGCGATAGACTGGGCATCGGCATCGCATTTCCTGAAAGTGGAGTATGATCCCGATGGCGGAAACGCTTATGTGCATATGGGCACTACCCAGCTCTTGAGCGTGCCTTATGCATTGGTATCCGGCTCCAGCACGAACTGTTTCAGCGTTTCATTTTCCGGAGATACGCTCTACCAGGGCAATGGCTGCTGGGTGATCATACCAGGAATTAGTGGCGCGAACGGAGGTTGTCTGGATGCGGATGGCGATGGGTATTTCGCCCAAACGGGATGTGGTACCCCGCTCGATTGCAATGACAATGATCCGAATACATTTCCTGGTGCGAATGAAGTCTGTGATGGAGCCGATAATAACTGCGACGGCACGGTGGATGAAGGGAACGTCTGCATCAATTGCGCAGATGGCATTAAGAATGGATCGGAGACCGATGTGGATTGTGGTGGGGTCGATTGCCCGCCATGCGCGCAAGGACAGGGTTGCGCAACCATGAACGATTGTGGGCCCGGCTTGATCTGCCAGGGCGGGATCTGTGTGCCCAACTGCCCCGATCTCGATCAGGATGGCTGGACCACCTGCGATGGTGATTGCGATGACACGAACCCGGCCGTTCACCCCGGCGCTGCGGAGCAATGCAATGGGATGGACGATGATTGTGATGGGCAGGTGGACGAATGGGGCGTATGCCCCAGCTGTACGGACGGCATAAAGAATGGGAACGAGACCGGCGTGGATTGCGGTGGATCCTGCCCCCCTTGCGGTCAGGGCCAATTATGCATGATAGACCAGGATTGTGGGCCCGGCTTGATCTGCCAAAGTGGGATCTGCGTGGCCAATTGTCCCGATCTCGATCAGGATGGCTGGACCACCTGTGATGGTGACTGCAACGATTTCGATCCGTCGGTGAATCCCGGGGCGATCGAACAATGCAACGGTGTGGACGATGATTGTGATACGGGTGTGGATGAGGACTGGAATTTCAGTAGTGATCCACAGAATTGCGGTGGCTGTGGCCTTTTATGCCCTCCGGCACCGAACAGCACACCTCAATGTGTCAACGGAAGCTGCACGCTGGTGTGCAATATCGGCTTTGCTGATTGCGATGGATCCATGGCCAATGGCTGCGAAACGAATTTGAATACAAGTTCCAACAACTGCGGAGCTTGCGGTGTGCAATGCCCCGTGGGAATGGTTTGCCAGAATGGAACATGTGTGCCTATGCCTTGTGCGATCACCGGTGACTGTCCGCCCAACTTTTACTGTTCCAGTGGTCAATGCATGCCGAAGAAGCAATCGGGTGCGGCATGTAGCTCTGGTGATGAATGTCTCAGCGGAACATGCTTGTTCGGACAATGCCAGTAGCAGCTGCAACAGGGGTTATTTGGGCCTAAGAGAAGCCTGAACTTGACTTGAGGCAAAGGCGATAGCTTCGCCCCGATGCAACAAGTGATAGACCGCCGTACCGCTGGGAACATCCTGTTGGTGTTGCTCCTGCTGGCGTTGCTGTTCCAGCTAATGGTGCTTTCCGGTATGATCCCGCAGGAGATGGTCTGGGGTGGAAGGCTGGAGACCGAAGAGCAAGGGACCACCATGGCCTTTGTGGCGATCGCTGTGTTGGTGTTGATGATCCTTGTGGTTCTGAATAGAACGGGCCGTTTCAGATCGCCCTTGGCAATTGTGGGTCGCATCGGCATGTGGGTCATGTTCGTGCTATTCAGCCTTAATACATTGGGGAATCTGGCAGCGTTGGATATGCGTGAGGCCCTCATCTTTATGCCGGTCACCTTGCTGGCAGCTTTGCTCTGTCTGCGTCTGGCGGTGAAAGAGCGTGAATAAAGAAGATCTTGCCATGCTGGAACTGGATCTCTCGGAATTCCCTGTATTGGAGAGCGAGCGCCTTCTTCTGCGGGAATTGACCATGGCCGATGCGCCCGCGCTATTCGCCATGCGCAGCGACGAACGTGTGATGGAGCACATCGGCCGGAGGCGATCCACCGTGCTTGCCGATGCCGAGGAGTTGATCGCCAAGATCACAAGGGATCGCCAAGGTAACGACGCCATTTCATGGGCGGTGACCCTGAAAGGGGATGATCGAATGATCGGTACTGCGGGGTTCTACAGGCTGAAGAAGGAGCATTTCCGTGGAGAGATCGGTTACATGCTCTCTCCGGACCATTGGCGCAAGGGCATCATGTCGGAAGCTGTGGAGGCCGTGGTGCAATGTGGTTTCGGTCAGCTGGGTTTCCACAGCATCGAAGCGGTCACCGATCCTGCCAACACGGCATCGAACAGACTTTTGGAGCGGCTGGGTTTTGTCCGTGAAGGCTATTTCCGCGAGGACTTTTTCTTCGACGGTAGGTTCTACGATTCGGCGGTGTGGTCGCGGTTGGCGGGAGCCTGATCACCACTTCGGCACCTCAACGTGCCGATGCGAACGTATCTCCATCCCTGATGTCGCCACTCTCATACCCTTTCCTGAACCAGTACATCCGCTCTTCCGATGTGCCGTGTGTGAAGGATTCCGGCACCACATGGCCCTGTGTTCTTTGCTGGATCCGGTCATCGCCGATGGCGTTCGCGGCCGCCAGTGCTTCGGCGATATCACCTTCCTCCAATAGATCTTTCCGGGCGGTATGGTGCGCCCAGACACCGGCAAGGAAATCGGCCTGGAGCTCGAAGCGGACGGATGCAGCATTGTATTTCTCCTGACTTACGCCCTGTGCGCGCAGCTGCGCAAGCTTCTCCGTGGTACCAAGCAACGTTTGCACATGGTGCCCCACCTCATGCGCCACTACATAAGCCATGGCGAAATCACCAGGCGCACCGAAACGTTCGCGCAGTTCATCGTAGAAGGAGAGATCGATGTACAAATGTTGATCACCCGGGCAATAGAAAGGGCCGGTGGCCGATGATGCCGAACCGCAGGCAGAACGCACCGCGCCGGAAAAAAGCACCAGCGTTGGTTCGCGGTAATCGCGGCCATGCTCGGCGAATACCTTGTTCCAGACATCCTCGGTCTCCTTCAGTACCACCGAAACGAATTGTGCGAGTGAATCCTCGGCAGCCTGTTGTTCGGCGGTCATCGGCCGGCCCTGCTGCGGGGCCTGGAATTGGGATAGATCCACCTCACCACCGAGGAAAGAATTGACCAGGAGCACGATCACCCCCACTATGCCTCCACCAACTGCCAATGGGCCCGCCATGCCGCGCCTGTCCTGCACATTGCGGCTTCCCTGTCTGCCTTGCCAGCGCATGTTCGTATTGTTTCGACCGAAGTAATAGCCGATCTCATTCCGCAGTGGATCTTCTGGGGCTGGGCAGCAATAAGAGTACAAGAAGCATTGAATAGATCGCGGTGGCCGGTTGCATCCAGGACACATAGCCGATCATCAGGATCTGCACAACGAGCCAGACCAGAACGATGGCGATGACTATGTATCCAAATGTAACGGCCAACGCATGATGGCGGAAGAATGAAACAGCGGCTGCCAGAAAAGCACCACCCACGATCACGAACAGGATCAGGCTTGGGATGAAATAACTGGTGAAAGGAGTGCCATTCAACCATTCAACTGGCACTCCTTCGGCGCCAGCCATGCCATACCAGCCGCCACCGAAAGCATTCAATGCCGCGAATGAGAAAAGGATCCCTAGCAACAGATCCTTCCCCCGGGATCCAGTGGAGGAAAGTGGCACCATGAACTATCAGGCGCTTAATGCATCACGCTTGCGCAACCATTCCAACGCCTCATGCATATCGGTGAGATCGGCCACTTGGAAGGTAAGCTTGCTGTTCACCTTCTGGAAAGATCGGGCCACACTGGTCTGGTTGAAATAATCATTGGAATGCAGGATCGCCATCTTCTCCAGGGGCGTGGCGAATAGCTTCGGGAACCATTCCTCGTTCGCCCACTTCTCATCGGCCTGCAGAATGGCGGTCATCCCCCGCAGATCGGCGAGCCAGAAATGGACATCATGTTTTGCAACGAAATTCACCGCAAGCTCGAGACTGCTGCGGTACTGGCTGCTTGTGGGATGTCCGTTCCATTCCAGGTGGATGAGCCGTTCCCCTGGCGAATAGGTCATCAGGAGGAAAGGTTCATGGAGCAATACCTGATCCCTGCTTCGATCGCGTTCTACCAGTTCCATGGTATGAAGTTACAACGATCGCGGCCGGCCGTCTCTGATCGATTCAACCGGTATGCTGGTGGGTATGAATGCCGCCGATATCCGGATCCTATTGCGATCGCTCATGCTCCTCGATCATCCGCTTCTTTTTCCAGAACCTAACGAAGCCGAAGATCGCCACTGCGATACCGAATGGGATCAGTGCGAAGCTGCGTACTTTAAAGCGCTCCCGGTCGAAGAATTCCAGCATAGTGAGCCCCACCACCACCATGGCGAATGCGGTGCGTGCGTAGGCCATGAAAGTGCGCTCATTGGCGAATTTGGTGCGCTCCGTGGCAAGGTCCGTGCGCTCCCGCGCCAGTGATCCTGTCCGATCCCTTCGTCTGTGATGTTCTTCTTCCGCCATACATATGTTGGAAAGGATCAAGATAAGCTCAATGATCAGTAAAGCCCATTGAGCCCATCGGTCACATGTGTCCCGCCACGAAGCGCAGGATATGGTCTCCGGCGCGTAACAGATACACTCCAGGCCGATCCACCTGTATATACAGTTGATCCGTGTTGCTCGTGGTCTCGAGTACCAGGCGGCCCTGCATATCGTAGAGGGACACTTTCCCAAGATGTTGGCCATTACGGTGATGCACGACCATGCCACCCGGGACAGGAGAAGTTGTGATGAGTGTTGGAGCAGGATCGAAATAGCCAATTGAATTGGTGCCGGAGGAACACGGACCATAGAACTCGAACAGCAGATCCATTGGCAGGGATGTCACCACCGGGATCATCGGGGTGGACTGGCCACCTGGGGCGGTAACATGGAACATCGGCTGGCCAGAGAAGGAAGGGCTCGTGGATGCTACCACGAATGAATACTCGCCTGGCGGCAGGCAGAGGTCCGCAGATGCCATTTGCCCGGTATCGGTCAACTCGAACTCCCCGCCTGCTACTTCCCCTCCATCGCTATCCCACAAATACCAATCGAAGGTGCCGATGGTTAGGGCCCCACCCATATTGATCAAGGTGGGGGCTAGCTCGAAACACGGTTCCGGTGGGCAGAGTTCGAATGATTGTTCCCACACGCAACTCAGTTCGCTCGTGAACCCGGTCCACAACTCCAGGCGTCCGTCGAATGGCCCTTCAGGCATTATCACACCATCAGCGATGGTAAGCCTATGCCAGCTTTCCGTGGCGATGGCAAAGAGATCCACGGTTTCCATCCCCAGTGTATCGCCTCCGGCATCAAGCAGGATGAAGTTCGGGTAGTCGAATGGTTCTGACATCGGGTTCAGAACGTGTACCAACAACATGGTGTCTCCGAACGCTTCCCATTGCATGGACATCAGTTGGAGGTGATCACAGGGGTCACCACCGGTCACGGTGAAGGTGAAAGGATCAGGTGAGACCATCATCATTACCCCGGAACTTTCAGCCGATAGATCAACAGTGTAGGTGCCCGCTGGTAGCTGGCCAAGTTGAATTGTCTCTGTATGGGGTACGAGCACAGTGAGCCCGCCGTTGCTGTTCGCCACCAGGGTGATCATGACCATACCATTTGATACGCTGGCCTCGGCCTGCACGATGTGTCCACCACTATCACTGAAGTTGCCGATCAACTGGATCGAAACGTTGTCACTGGTACTCGGGTCCTCAGGCACAACGGCGATCTCCTCTATATAGAAGTACGTCTGGCCCGGGACCAGGTACGATAGGAGTAGGAAGGAAAGTAGTAGAATGGGTCTCATGCGCATGTTGTTGTATATGGATGACGCATGAGAAGGATGGAATGCTGCCTGGCGTCCAGAAGGAAAATGGCCGGGAATGGCCATTAAGTGGTCTACCATGCAATAACTTCACGGTTCAATATCGCCCATTCATCATGCATCGCATTCAAAAACTCATTGTCTTTTGTTCAGTTCTGGCGCTCACCGCTTGTTCCGGCGAAGAAGAGCGGCGTGGCACACCACATGACCAGGGAAGTCTTCCAGCGGAACAAAGCACCGGTGGCCCCGAAGTGAGACCGGAGGTGGATGGCAGTGAGGCCGTTGGACAGTCCCCGCATGATACGGTCGGTGGTGGCAGGGAAGGGGCCACCAGTTACTGATCCATTCCACACCCGGGTCTTTGGGGCATCCTGCTTGGGCAGGGCCGTGATGTCCGGTATCCTGGTTCCGTATTGGCTGGATGATCTTCGCCCGGTCCATCACATCGGGAGAACACTGCACCGTGCGCTATTCATTGTGTGGTGGTGTAAGCGATAAGCAACGCTCCCAGAAGTCTTCAATTCTTCACATGGCTCTCCCGATCCGGATCATTGGATCGATGTGGCATTCATGTCCCATTTCGGCGCCGCCGATGTACCGCTGGTGGTATTGCCCGGAGAGCATGTTGGGTCTGTTGGGGAATGACCCGGACCACTTCTGCTTGAGTTACCGATGTGAATGGGAATGCTCCGACCTTTGTTCCATGCTGGGCCTTCAACTGACCACCGATCGCCGATGGGCCGATCTTGTGAAGAACGATCTGCCGGAACTGCTCACCGATCATGCATGGTGCGAGCAAAAGGCCGCTAGCAACGCGATCAGCCTGATCGTACGGCATCCAGAGTTGAGCGCTCTGGTGACCGAACTCACACGCATAGCGCAAGAGGAGCTGGAGCATTTCCGGCAGGTGGTGGATAAGATCCATGCCCGCGGATGGAGGCTCGGTCCGGAAAGAAAGGACAACTATGTGAACGAGTTGATGAACTTCGTTCGCAAAGATGGATCGAAGGATGAGCGGCTGGTGGACCGCCTGCTTTTCAGTGCCATGATCGAAGCCCGAAGCTGCGAGCGTTTCAAAGTGCTCACCGAAGAGGTGCATGATCCGGAGCTGCGGGAATTCTACCGGGAACTCATGATCAGCGAGGCAGGCCACTACACCACCTTCATCGGTTTCGCACGTGAATTCGGTGGCCGCGTGGATGTGGACCAACGCTGGAAGGAATTTCTGGCCTATGAGGCCGATGTGGTGGCGCGTTACGGAAAGGCGCCCACCATGCACGGATGATATACGATCCTTTGCCGATCAAGCCTCCCGATCAGGCTGGTGATCATTCTCGGCATCATCGAATTCCTTGTTGGATCTTCGGGTTTGAGGGAGCTGCCGGTCCAATGACTCCCTGTACCTGATGCACCCGCGCATGAATTGCGGCCACTCCGGCACCATTGGCAGCGGATCGGTACGCTCAGGCAGAAGCTGCCAGAGAGAGGGATGGTGCCAGCACAACTCATGCATGGACATATCACGGTGTTGGCGGATGCCTTGCCGCAGACGCTTCACCTCAGCGATCAGCCGTTCGCGATCCATGTCATTCAGGTCCTCATCCATATGCTTTTCAAGGTTGTTGCAGTTCCTTCAACAGCCCCTGCAGGTCCAGCGCGCGGGTGTACATGGTGATGGATCCATCTTCAGCACGCGGCCATTGTTCCTCCGGCCGGTCCCAATACAGTTCCACGCCGTTGGAATCAGGATCATCCAGATACAGGGCCTCGGACACGCCATGGTCTGAGGCTCCTGTAAGCGGATACATGGCATCTTGCAGCCGTTGCAGGATCACGGCCAGATCGCGGCGGGTGGGGTAGAGGATCGCGGTATGGAAAAGTCCGGCACTGTGCTGCGGCGCTGGGGACGCTCCCTTGCTATACCAGGTGTTCAACCCGATATGGTGATGATAGCCTCCGGCGGAAATGAATGCCGCCTGATCCCCGTACATCGTTATCAATTCAAAGCCCAGCAGATCGCAATAGAATTCCAGCGAGCGCTTAAGGTCCGAAACTTTAAGGTGCACATGGCCGATACGCGTGCCGGTAGGAGTAATGTATCGGGATCCGGTCATCCTTCAGCGATCTTCTTCACACGTTCCAATGCTTTTGAGAACATCTCTTGCATCTTTTCATCATAACTCTCTTCCACATCAACGGCCACCTTCAAATGGAGGCCATCCCCATTCTTCTCCAGCGTATAGATCTCCCTGGCACCGGCCCAACTCTCTCCGGTTGGTGGCTGCTCCTTTCCATCCTTCACCTCACCGAGGTGCTCGAATTCCATGCGCTGCATTGGAACATTCGAGGCGATCCTGCTATACATACCCAGGCCTTCCGGCGTAAGGAAATGTACTGTTGTTCCCTCTTTCCAACCATCGGTCTTCGCATAAGAGCCAGGATGGAATGCGGATGTCCAGTCGCGGTAATTCTTATCATCCCACAGCGCGTTCCAGATACGCTCCGCAGAGGCATCTATTTTGATGGAATAATTCTGCCGTTTCATCCTTTCATGCTTTAGGAGAACCGAAGCTAAGTCCAGGGCCACGGAATGCATATCGCCCTATTGTCTTTTCGGGAACGACCTTTGCACCGCATGTCGCAGGAGGTAACAGCGGAGATCATTTCCATTGGCGATGAGTTGCTGATCGGGCAGACCATCAACACCAATGCTGGTTGGATGGGTGCACAGCTGGCCCTGGCCGGCATACGTTGCAGGCGTGTGCGCACCATTGGCGATGAAAGGGAGGAGATCCTTGATGCCCTGGCCACCGCCGCCAGCCAGATCGTATTGATCACCGGCGGACTGGGTCCAACGAAGGACGATATAACCAAACATACCCTGTGCGAATTCTTCAATTCGAAGCTTGTGCGGCACCAGGATGTGGAGGAGCGCATTCTGGAGATGTTCCGTTCCCTGGCGCGTGATCCATTGGGAGTGAACATAGCCCAGGCCGACCTGCCGGATAAGTGTACGGTGATCGCGAACCACCGTGGCACCGCCAGCGGCATGTGGTTCCACCATGAAGGAAAGGTCTATGTGAGCATGCCCGGTGTGCCTTACGAGATGAAAGACATGATGGAGAAGCGGGTGATCCCCATGTTGATGGAGAAGTATGCCCCACCGGCGATCGTCCATCGTACACTGCTTACCACTGGAATGGGTGAAAGCCATCTGGCAGCGGTAATAGCCGATTGGGAGAACGGGCTTGCCGCGGATGGCATAAAACTGGCCTACCTGCCAAGTCCCGGTCTGGTGAAGCTGCGGTTGAGCATTTATGCCAATGAAGATGAAAAGACCGCCGTTGCAAAGGTGGAGCGCCAGGTGGAGGGCCTCAGGGAGATCATTCCGGATCTGATCTTCGGAGAAGGGGAAGAGCGGTTGGAGAAGGTGATCGGCCGCCTCCTCACCGAACGGGGCCAGACCCTTTCCCTTGCTGAAAGTTGCACCGGCGGCAGGATCAGCCACCTGATCACCAGCGTGCCGGGCAGTTCCGCCTACTTCACGGGTGGTGTGGTGAGCTATGCCAACGCGGTGAAGATGGAAGAACTGGGGATACCCGCTGGCATGCTGGAACTGGAAGGTGCCGTGAGCAAGGCAGTGGTGGAGAAGATGGCCCTTGGTGTGCGGGAAGCGCTGAGAACGGATTGGAGTATCGCCACCAGCGGCATAGCCGGCCCTGATGGTGGTACGCCCGATAAACCAGTAGGCACGGTATGGATGGCCGTGGCCGGCCCGGAAGGCGTGATATCCGTGAAGGGCAACTTTCCCGGAAGCCGTGATCTGGTGATCGAAAGGAGCTCACTGGCGGCCCTTAACATGCTGCGGAAATCGCTGCTGCACAAGAAGGTGGTACGCCCCATGGGCGATGAGAATCTATGAACGTTTTGCGAGTTCAGTTCTGTACCACCATCCGAGTAACGAATGGAGGCCCCGCAAGATCCTTGATGCGGATCATATAGATCCCATTAGTTAGGTGTGTCAGGTCCAGGATCGGCTCCTCGGAACTTGATATCGAAATTGTTGTAACAGCTCGTCCGGTAGCATCGGTAACTGAAGCCGATATAGGCCCCCTCCATCCCCGGATATGCACCAGTCCAGTTGACGGGTTTGGGTACAGCTGCTTGATCGCTCCCTTTTGTGATCCTATGTCCGAAGTCAGGTCCACCACGACAGAGGTTTTGGGATCGCCTATCACCATTGACGTGCTGGATAGATGCTGCATGCCGGAATAGAAAGCCTCAGCGAGGTTGAATTGTAAGGTGGTATCCACGTATCTGAGCAGTGCGATACCTGCCCCATACGCATCAGTAAAGAATGAAACACCAACGGACCCTCGTGCTCCACATGCGCCTTCATGGATCCTGTCCGCGATCCTTCTGTGGCCTGGATCTGCCGTTGCAGATGAGAATGAATTGGCGGAATAGGGCATGGTCTCCATTGTCAAACCTCCAGGAAGCCAATGCAATACAGGAAGGCCGATCACTGGATCATGTTCAATTGATAGATAAAAGAGAATACCATCCACGTCCGTGATCATCACATCTGGGTCCACATCGATCTGTACCAACCAATCATCATCCATGAATGGATAGAAGGTGGAATTGAACATGGTTTCATACTGTATTGACGCGCCAGCGGTGAGATGGTTGTTGGCATCTCCGATCAATAAGGCGTCACTCTTGGCGATCGTGATCCCAGGTCCACATCCATCGATCAGATCCAGCACATCGGTCAATTCATATCCATCCAGATGCGTCACCAGGTAGATCCCTGTTTCGGGTCTGGAGTGATGGGACTCCGATCCTACGAAAGGATTGGTGGAATTGCTGTTCTGCCCAATATCGCCAGCATATGGGCCAAGGATCAAGGCCAACTCAGTGATCACACTTGAGCACATGAACCATTGATCGTTCGCCAGACAATCTCCCATTCCCACTCTGATGGGTACACCTTTAATGGTGACCAGGTAATTCAAGGAGTCCGCCAGGTCGTTACTTGTGAGGTGGTCTTCCACCTGGTTCCTGAGCTCATTGAATTGCACCATGTTGATGATCTCCTGATCCGGAACATTTATGGGTATCATATTGATGGATGGTATGTTCCTCGCGAGCTGATAATATGTAGCGATCTGGGTGGATACCGCACTATTCACATTGTAGATCACGCCCACATCATCATAAGAGACTTGGGCTCGGGCTTCGTACACATGCCAGTTGATCGTGAGAGCGACCAGGAGCAACATGGGTTGATGTTTCATGGCAAAGTATGGGTCATTGCAATATAATACATTCGTTCTCAGCGATATGAATGGTATGCTCCAAGATCCAGCATACCTCCTACTACCGAGCGTGTGAGTACTTCTTTCTCAATGGAGTGGTGACATGTGAGATCCCCACCATTCAACCTCGTTAGAGCCAGCCAAGCAGGTGGTTCGCCCCATGGGCGATGAGAATCTGTGAGGAGTGGCTTTAGCATTCAACAACTTTCCCTACATTTGCACCCCCGTAATCAGTACAAGCCATGTCCAAGGTCTGCCAGATCACCGGTAAGCACGTCATCACCGGCAACAAGGTCTCCCACTCCAACCGTAAGACCCGCCGCACGTTCGCCCCGAACCTGCAGGACCGCAAGTACTTCATCCCTGAGGAGAACAAGACCGTGACCCTCCGGGTAAGCGCCGCCGGCATGCGCACGATCAACAAGATCGGCATCGCCGCTGCCATCAAACAGGCAAAGGAGAAAGGCTTCTTCAAGGCCTGATAGGATCCCCAAGCAGGAACTGTAGGCGCCCTCGGATTATATCCGGGGGCGCTTTCCTGTTTGGTAGGGTCACCTTTGTGCTAGGTTACGCCGCACTTTCACACCCGCATCCGAAGTTCAGATCAAAATACCTACATTTGCACCCCGTTGCCCGGTGGGCACGGTAAAAGCGTAAAGCGATGGCCTCAGCAAAGAAGGGTAACCGCGTACAAGTGATCCTGGAATGCACCGAGCACAAGACCTCGGGGCAGCCGGGCACCTCGCGTTACATCACCACCAAGAACAGGAAGAACACCACCGAGCGCATGGAGTTGAAGAAGTACAACCCCATCCTCCGCCGGATGACCATCCACAAAGAGATCAAGTAAGCCATGGCAAAGAAGACCGTTGCTACCCTCAAGAAGGCCGATGCCAAGACCTTCACCAAGGTCATCCGCATGATCAAAAAGGACAAGACCGGCGGCTATGCGTTCGTAGAACAGGTGCTGCCGACCGACGAGGCCGACAAGCTTCTCTCCGGAAAGTAGGCCGCTGTTGGACCACATTGGCGAAAAGGCCGCTGCCGAAGGGCGGAGGCCTTTTCGAGCTTTAAGACATCGATAGAATGGGATTATTCGGATCGCTATTCAAGAAAAAGGAGCCTGCTGTCCAGGAGGCGGAAAAACAGGCCGAAAGAAAGGATCTCGACAAAGGTCTCGAACGTTCGCGATCCGGTTTCTTCGACAAGCTGAGCCGGGCAGTGGCCGGTAAGAGCACCGTGGATGACGATGTGCTCGATCATCTGGAAGAGGTGCTGGTATCCAGTGACGTGGGTGTGGAGACCACGCTGAAGATCATCCAGCGTATCCAGGACCGGGTGAAGCGTGAGAAGTATGTGAGCACTTCCGAGCTCAACACCATGTTACGCAAGGAGATCGCGGATCTGATGAAAGATCCCGCACCCATCGACGTGGAGAAGAAGCCCTATGTGATCATGGTGGTGGGCGTGAATGGTGTGGGCAAAACCACCACCATCGGTAAACTGGCGCATGCGTTCAAACAGCAGGGCCTTAGTGTTATGCTAGGTGCGGCGGACACCTTCCGTGCCGCAGCGGTGGACCAGTTGCGCATTTGGAGTGAACGGGTAGGGGTGCCTCTGGTACAGCAGGGAATGAATGCCGATCCGGCCGCGGTGGCCTACGATACGGTTGAAAGTGCCCGTGCCAAAGGCACTGATGTGGTGATCATCGATACCGCTGGCCGCCTGCACAACAAAGTGGGGCTCATGAACGAGCTGACCAAGGTGCGGAACGTGATGCGTAAAGTGATGCCGGATGCACCCCATGAGGTGCTGTTGGTATTGGATGCCAGCACCGGGCAGAACGCGATAGAACAAGCCAGGCAATTCACGCTGGCCACCGATGTTACTGCCCTGGCACTAACGAAGATCGATGGTACGGCCAAGGGAGGTGTGGCCATCGGCATCAGCGATCAGTTCCAGGTGCCCATCAAATACCTCGGCATCGGCGAAGGCATGCATCACCTGCAATATTTCGACAAGGAGGCTTTCGTCGAAGCGCTCTTCAAGCAATAGCAGCAGGAATGGCGGCTGCATAAGTGAACGAGGATCCGCTGATCACTGTGCGTCCTCTACGTACTGTTCGATCGCTCGCAGAATTTCGTCGATGTGTACCGGCTTCACGAAGTGGAGGTCGAAGCCCGCGTCTGATGCATCCTGGATATCCTTCTCCGTGCCGTAACCAGTTACCGCTATCAGGAGAGGCTGTTCCTCCAGATCCAGTTTTCTGATGTGGCCTGCCAACTCATAACCATTCATGAGAGGCAGCTGTATATCCACGATCACCACTTCGGGATAAAGTTCCTCCATCATACGCAAGGCTTCCTGGCCATTCCAGGTGACCCGTGTCTCATGCCCCTTCATCTCAAGCAACAGGGACATGATGTTGGCCGCATCGGCATTATCCTCCACCAACAGGATCCTATACTGCTTATGGGTTGGGGCGGACATGGAGGGATCGGAACGAACAACAATATTCTGAATACCGGTCCATAATTCCTAGAGGCCCGAATGAAAAGACCATGAAGATCATGGCTGGTGGATCGGACATTATCACAAAATTCAGGTAGGGAACACTTCAACGGATGTGATCCACGGGGGAAGCGGCGAACGGATATTCCAATAGCGAGGAACTATACCTATACATTTTGGCCTTGGGAAAAACCTGTATCAAGCTTTTCCAACCGTGGAATAGGCGTTTGCTGGAAAGCGTGAGCGATCGCGGCGGCAGCCTCCCGAAGACGAAGCCGCCTCACCCTCTTCAGTAGAGATGGGAGACTCTTGGAGCGCGAGCGAGAAGGCGACCGCAGGAAGCCACCGCAGCCCCGTGACCGCCAGCCACGACAAACCGGCTACAGCGGAGAGTGCGACCCTGTTGTGATAGCAGCGGAGCAGCTGACACAACAGGGGCACGCCCAAATTCCAATTCAACGTGTTATGATCGCCTTTCCGCTGTTCCGCAGGCCATTCTCATCGTACAAGCCGATGGCGTACATGCCTGCAGGGATGGCACGTGTGTTCCAGAAGATCTGGCCGGAATACATGGTGGAGATCGAAAAGCGGGCGACCTCTTCACCGATCATGTTGCGAACGAGAATGAACGCATGTTGCGATCGGGAGCCGCGCATGTCGTGATCGATGATCACCTGGTCGGTGGCGGGAACGGGATGGATGCTGAGGCGCTCGTGCTCGCCGACACTACCGGCCATTTCCTGCAGGCCCACCGGCGTTTCCGGTGCGTTGCATGGATAGCCTAGCTGCGCCCAGCCAAGGTTGTTGTCCTCATGGATCTCATTGATCTGATCATTGGGATCGAGCACTGCGTAGATCTTCAGGAAGTCTTCCGCGATCATTTCCGACGTTGATATGAATGCGATCTCGATCTCCTCCCGGCCGCGTGGTGGCAATG
>JAEZCB010000105.1 GCA_023412755.1 Bacteroidota bacterium | reverse complement strand
GATCTGGAGGCCACCATCGCGTACATAAGGAGCAAGGGTGAACATTTCATCATCGCGGATGCCAAGCGTGGTGATATCGGCAATACGGCGCGCAAATACGCAGAGGCTTTCTTCGAGCGCCTGGATGTGGATGCGGTCACACTATCGCCTTACATGGGCCGCGATAGCATATCTCCATTCCTGGGTCGGAGAGGCAAGTGGGCGGTGGTGTTGGGCATCACCAGCAATCCCGGCGCAGGTGATCTGCAATTGTTACCGGTGAGGGCGAATGGTGATCGCCGGTTATATGAAGTGGTCATGGAACGTGTGGCCCAATGGGGATCACCAAGTGAATTGATGTTCGTTGTAGGTGCCACACGCGTGGCCATTCTGGCGGAGGTGCGGGCCTTGGTGCCGGACCATTTTTTCCTTGTGCCGGGCATCGGTGCACAAGGAGGTGATCTTGCCGATGTACTACATGCGGGAATGAATGCCAGCGGAGGCTTGCTGATCAACAGTTCCCGGGGGATACTCTATGCCGGGAAAGGGGAGGATGCCATACCTGCCGCACGCCGCGCGGCATTGGAACTCCGGCGCGAGATGTCCGCGGCAATGGAAGCGCGCGGCATCATTTAAGGGAGCAGGGGCGGGCGAAAGATCGTTATCTTATTGGACAGAGGATCGCCAAGATCCACGTCGATCCCATGAAGCCAGCCCATCATCTTGTCCATTCCACCTACCAGACCGCTACGGATCATCTTCAAGTGGTGAGGCCTGATCTTGTTGGCCCACAGCACGATCTGCTGGAACCTGGTTTTCCATATGGTGAGGATCTCCTCCAGGATATCTGGGCCTCGCTCTCGTTCGATCGGCATGCATTGCGCACCGTTGATGGAGCACAGGTGGAAATACTTGCTCCTGGCAGGGTCCAACGGAACAGTGGTCCGGATCTCGCAGGCGCACAGATCCGCATAGGAGGTCAGCTTTGGGCAGGCACTGTTGAAGTTCATCTGCGCAGCAGTGAATGGTTCGCGCACGGGCATCAAACGGATCCCGCGTATGACAATGTGGTGCTGCATGTGGTATACGAGCATGACGCGGAGGTAAGGACCAGCTCCGGCCGAACCATACCTACAGTGGAACTGATGCCGAGGATATCCACCGACAGTATCGCGTTGCACCATGCCTTGATGACTTCGAGGTCCTTCATACCATGCGCATCGCAGATCGGGCAGGTGGACCGGATCCGCCAGGAGCTTTGGCTGGAAAGGGTGCTTGTGGAACGCTTGGAGCGGAAGACCGCGTATGTGGAGGAAGTTCATCTGCGTTTGGGCCAGGATCCGTTGGAAACCTTCCACCACATGCTCTTGCAGGCTTTTGGAATGAAAGTGAATGCCGAGCCGTTCGAAATGCTCGCGAATGTGCTTCCGGTGCGCATCCTGCTCAAGTACCGCGATGATGATATGCGGATGGAAGCTTTGCTGTTCGGGCAGGCGGGTATGTTGCAGGTGGATCTGGTGGAGGATCATGCGCGCCGGCTTCAGCAGGAGTATCGCCATCTGGCGAGGCTGCATGAATTAAAGCCGATGCCCCTGGCGGCATGGAAGTTCGGCAGGCTCCGGCCGATCAATTTTCCTACGATCCGCCTGGCCCAATACGCGCAGGTGTTCAAACGGTGCGATGGTAATCTATCGCTGTTGCTGAACACCGGGGATGTGCATGGGCTTCGTGATCTGCTGGATGTGGAAGCATCGGAATACTGGACCACACACTACGTGTTGGACAGACCTTCCAAGGCATTGGCCAAACGCCTTGGCCGGGCCGCGGCCGATCACCTGATCATCAATGCCATCGTGCCGTCGCTATTCGCCCTGGGTAGGCTGACCGGCCGGGAGGAAATGCGGGAACGTTCCATAGCCTTGTTGGAACAGCTCCCTGCAGAAAAGAATGCCATACTCTCTGCATGGGCCGGCCTGGGCATACCGGCGGGTACCGCAGGGAGAGGCCAGGCGCTGTTGGAACAGCGTAATAGCTACTGTTCCGCCCGCCGCTGCTTAAATTGCGGCTTCGGCAACGAATTGTTGAAGCGCACATCGCCATACAAAGACCATCGGACGGAATGATCACACCAGTGAAAGGTTGGTTCGAAAAGCAGGCCTTTGGTGTCTGCGAATGGTGGGCGGACAAGCTCAACGTGAAGACGGAGCAGGTACGGCTCTCATTCATCTACCTCAGCTTCATCACCGCTGGCGTACATCTGGTGCTCTACCTGGTGATGGCCTTCATCCTGCAACACAAGGAAAGGATCAAGCAGCCATTCCGGAAACGCAGCACGGTCTGGGATCTTTAATTTGGCGCGGAGGAGCATGGACCCCATTGGGCTATTCTTTTCGCTTCGACTATCATTCCTCCCTGCGTGCATGATCGATGCCTGCTCACATATCGGTCGTTAACTCTTCCAGCTTCAACTTGGTATAACATGATGCCTCCACACTTGTGGAACGATCTGTGAGTGGTCAGCAATGGTATTCCGGTCCCAGCACCCTAGCTATTTCATCCACCCACCCGCAACACTTACCTTCGCCGCCACCCATGCCGCTCTGGCAACAGCCCCCGGATGAACCCTTCCAGTGAGTTGCTGAAACAGCTGGCCCGCGAAGTGGCCATGGTGCCACAGGAGCAGATGCTCGAGGTGGGCCGCAAGAAGAAGAGCCTCTTCATTGGCATTCCCAAGGAGATCACCTTTCAGGAACACCGCGTGCCTTTGGATCCCCAAAGTGTGGCCGTTCTCGTTGGCCGCGGTCATGAAGTAGTGATCGAGCGCTGTGCCGGGCAGCCCGCGCAGTTCCAGGACAATGACTACAGCGAGGCGGGTGCCATGGTGGTGGACAGTGCCGAGGAGGTCTTCAAGGCCGACCTGATCCTGAAGGTGGCCCCGCCCAACCACAACGAGATCGAGATGCTTCGCCACAAGCAGATCCTGATCTCCGCCCTGCAACTCACCGTGCAGCCAAAGGATACCCTGCGCCGCATGATGGAAAAGCGCATGACCGCCGTTGCCTGGGATTTCATCAAAGATCGCGAGGGCATCTACCCGATAATCCGTGCCATGGGCGAGATCGCGGGCAACACCTGCATCCAGATCGCCAGCGAATACCTCAGTGCCGACAAGGGTGGACAAGGCTTGATGCTCGGCGGCATCAGTGGCGTGGCACCTGCCGAGGTGGTGGTGGTGGGGGCAGGCACCGTGGGCGAGTTCGCCACACGTGCGGCATTGGGCCTTGGTGCAAGTGTGAAGGTCTTCGATAAAAGCATCTATCGTCTGCGCCGACTGCAGAACGACCTTGGTTGCCGCATCTGGACATCCGTGATCCAGCCACAGGAGCTGCGGAAGGCTTTACGTAATGCGGATGTGGCCATCGGTGCACTCCGTCCTGAACATGGCCGCACGCCCATGGTGGTCACCGAAGAGATGGTGAAGGAGATGAAGAACGGCAGCGTGATCGTGGATGTGAGCATAGATCGTGGTGGCTGTTTCGAGACCAGCGAGGTCACTACCCATACCGATCCTGTTTTCAAGAAGTACGGCGTGTTGCATTACTGCGTCCCGAACATCGCCAGCCGTGTGCCGCGTACGGCCAGCACAGCACTGAGCAACATCTTCGGTCCAATGCTCCTGAGCATGGGCGATGTTGGGGGCTTCGAGGATCTCATCAAGACCAATCTCGGTGTGCGCCACGGCGTGTACCTTTATAATGGTACTGTTACCAGTCCCATCCTCGGAGAAGCCTTCAAACTGCCGTACAAGGACCTGGATATCCTGTTGGCCGCATTCTAATACTTGTATTATCTGAACTATACCCCAGGTGCCCCCCCGAGGCAGGATTAACTTTACCTTAAAGTTCAGTTCACGCTGCGGGGATGCTGACTTAACACATTTGCAGCGCGAACCCGATCTGATTTGCGTGTAACGGATCTCCTTCCCGGCTTACTGCTTTCGTTCATGTTCGTCGTGAGCGGCAATGGCGTGCATGCGCAGTCGGTGACGGCGAAGTTCGGCGATGGCATTGGCTTCATTCCGGCCGATTCATCCTTCTCCATGAACTTCTCCACACGTTTCCAAACGCAATTGGAAGTGGCATCGGCGTTGAATGATGAAGCGGATCCCTCGGTGGCCATGGCGATCCGCCGGTTCCGGTTGAAGTTCGGTGGCTTCGCATATGATCCCCGGCTCACGTACAAGATGGAACTCGCCTTGAGTAACAACGACAATGGCCCGGTGGTCCCCGAGGGGAACAATGCCGCCAACATCGTGCTCGATGCATATGCGGAATACCGTTTCATCAAACAACTTTCCCTCCGAGCTGGCCAGTTCAAGTTGCCGGGCAACCGGGAACGGGTCATCTCATCGCAGGACCTTCAGTTCGTGGATCGATCGCTGGTGAATGCGTATTTCAACCTGGATCGGGACCTCGGGCTCATGCTCCAGCACGAGTTCAAGATCGACTCTTGGGTGATCCGTGATCAATGGGCAGTGGCAAAAGGTGAAGGGCGGAACATGACCCTCGAGAGTGACGTTGGCCTCAGTTATACCGGGCGCGTGGAAGTGCTTCCTTTCGGTCCCTTCACCAACGAGGGTGATCAATTCGGTTCCGATCTGGAACGCGAGCCGACCCCCAAACTTTCATTGGCCGCCGGATACAGTTACAACGATGAAGCGGTCCGATCGCAAGGAGAACTCGGCGTGTTCATGCCGGTATCACGTGATCTTTCCACGATCTTCGCCGACATGATGTTCAAGTACCGCGGACTTTCGGTCATGGCCGAGTACATGAGCAAGCAGACCGATCGGCCGGTGGTGGCAGGCATGGACAAGCACTTCGTTACAGGTCAAGGCTTTGTCGTTCAAGCTGGTTATTTGATGAAGAACGATCTGGAGATGGCCATCCGCTATGCGAACATTGAACCTTCCGAGGACAACTTCACTGGCGGTCTGGCCGATCATGAAACAGAATATACCCTTGGACTTTCTCGTTACATCGTGGGCCATGCCCTGAAGGTGCAGACGGATCTTTCATATACACAGTTCGATGCGTTCGGCGTGGAGAATGAGGATCCTTTTCTGGCCTATCGCCTGCAGATGGAACTCGCTTTTTGACCATGCCCTTCAAGCGCCGCATATTCCTCTACCTGATCGGCGTGTTCATCGGCGGGCTACTGGCTTTCAAATTCTATGGTGACCGGCTCACATCCGGGGGGTGGCTGCCGGAGGAGCGGGTGAAGAAACGTTTATCCAGCACATTGATCTCGGCCACGCCGGTAGCGCGACAGCAGTTACAGGAATGGCCGGCGGAGTTGTCGGACCTGCGTATGGCCATGCCTCATGCTACCGTGGATATCGGTGATTCCAAAAGGACGCCCGATAGCATCTATTACCATGTAACGGCGGATGTGAATGGCAGGGATGCGCAGCTCGTGATAGCCGTGCTACGGGATCTTGATAAGGATACCACGGCCACCTTGTGGTCCATTCATCCGCGCTGATCGGCGTTCCTATCTCAAGATCGGGGAGAATTTTCCACGATCAGGAAAGACTTGATCGGCAGGCGTGAAGTTGCGATAACGTAGTGTGGCCGCGGGCTTTGGATGGAAGCCGATCATGCGGAACATGGTTCGCGATATGTCAGGCATGGCAACTACCCACAGAGATCCATCTCAACAACGCGATCCGGACCCGTTGCCGGAGTGGACCAATGACACCCGCCGTACGGACATGTTCGCAGCACGCCGCATCTGGTATGTGATACTGTCACTGCTTGTGGTGATGGCCATTGCCGCGGCCCTGATCAACTACTGGGAAGGCGATGGCCAGCCGACTCCGGAGGCAGCGCCAAACGAACAGGCGGTGCCGCGTGAACCCGGCTCTTAAAGGAGTCGGGAGATCCCTTAATGTGCTGGTGCCGGTGCTGAAAGCGGGTATTGGCGCTTCACATTATCATCGGCCAGTACCACGAATGTGAAGATGCCAAGTGCCATCCCGAATGGGAAACTCAGGCAGTTAAAGGCGGCCACCACCATGCTGTCGATCCTGTTCCTGCGCTTCGCGATCCACAGCCCGCTGAGGATATTGAGCACTCCGAACAGTTCGATCAGGAACACGCCGATACCAAAACCTTGGAGTAAACTGCCGAGCCACTCCGGCGGGGGCTCGTTGCCACTACCGGCCACAAGGTCGGAAGACATCAGGCTGCCAGCGAAAATGAAGATCAATGCCACGGTGCCAGAAAGGCAGATGAAGGCCCCGTAGACGTAATGAAGGATGGAAAGGGTGGAAATGTGGCGTTCCATGATCGGTGGTTGTCGATCAAATGTAGCCGCCTGATCGATAGAAGCTATTTCCGATCGCGTCTCCTTTTCAACTCGGTCCTCAACATCAGTGATTCCCGATTCGTCTGGCCAGCCACACTTGAGTTCTCGGCGGCTCGCCGGATCAAATATGGAAGCACCTTTTTCACCGGGCCATAAGGAACATACTTCACCACGTTATACCCCTCGGCGGCCATATTGTAGCTGATGTTGTCGCTCATGCCGAGCAACTGTGAGAACCATACCCGCGCATCATCTTTTGCGATCCCTTTTTCCCGCATCAGCCGCGCCAGTACAAGTGTGCTGTTCTCGTTGTGTGATCCCGCCACAAGGGCCATGCGGTCAATATGGTCCATGAACACGTTCAATGCTTCATCATAGTCCCTGTCCACGCTGGGTTTATCCTTGTGTATGGGCGATGGATAGCCCATTTCCTGAGCCCGTTCGCGTTCCTTTTCCATGTATGCGCCCCGTACGAACTTCATGCCCAGATGATAACCACCGGCATGCGCCTTATCCAGGCTGGCATGCAGGAACGCGAGCCTGTCATGCCGGTACAATTGGATCGTGTTGAATACGACGCATCGTTCCCGGTTATACCAGGCCATCATCTCATCCACCAGATCATCCACGGCCTGCTGCAGCCAGCTCTCCTCCGCATCGATCAATATGGGTATGCCTGCGGCATGGGCATTTCCGCATAGAATATCGAACCGCTTACGCACGCGTTCCCATTCCGTCTGCTCTGCCGCTGTGAGTGCCGCTTTCGCTGAGATCTTTTCCAGCAGCCTATTCCGGCTGATGCCCGATGGTTTGAAAACACAGAAAGGTACCTCCTTACGATCGCGGGCCACTTCAATTGTGCGGAGGATCTCCTTCACTGCTTCATCGAGCGAGGCTTCATCATCCTGCCCCTCCACACTGTGGTCCAGTATGGTGCCAATGTTGCTTCGGTAAAGGCGTTCCGCCGTGGCAAGGCTTTCACCAATGGTCTCTCCCCCGCAGAACTGGCGGAAGATGGTGCGTTTTATCAGGCCGGTCACTGGCAATCCCAGCCGCAATGCCAGCAGCGAACTTCTTTGGCCCAGGGTGGAAATAAAAGGGTTGCCAAGGATCCTGAAGAGCAGTTCCGTCTGCCGCAGTTCCTGGTCATTCTTGTCGGCGAAGGCTATCCGTGTATCACGGAGATCGGGCATGCGATCGCCCTGCCCGGCGGTCATCTTATTCACGATGGTCGATCCACCCGTTCTTTCGTTCCTTTGGCACCGGGCGCCCGAGCGCCAAAAGTAGACATGGGAACGATGCCACGGAAGGTGATCACCGTTGATGGGGGCAGGCACAGTGTGCATATGGGCCCTGATGTGCTCACGCTTCTGGATCATGAACTGGCCTCCGCTGAACCCAGCATCCTCTTCATTCTCGGGGATGAGAACACCATAGCCCATTGCCTGCCGGAATTCCTGCGCCACGTGCCGCGCGCAAGGGAGGCCGAAGTGCTGTCCATACCACCTGGTGAATCATCCAAGGGCATGAAATGCTGCCAGCAATTGTGGGCGGATCTTTCCTCACATGCTGCGGATAGAAAGGCGGTGCTGATCAACCTTGGCGGGGGGGTGGTCTCAGACCTGGGAGGTTTCGTTGCTGGCACCTACAAACGTGGTATCCGCTTCATCAATGTGCCCACCACGTTGATGGGTATGGTGGATGCGGCCATAGGCGGTAAGACAGGGATCGACCTGGCCGGGGTGAAGAACATAGTGGGCGTGTTCCATGATCCGATCGGCGTCTATGTCCATGTGCCTTTTCTGCGTACGCTTGGCAAGCGGGAGATCCTCAACGGCGTGGCGGAGATGTTCAAACACGCACTGATCCGGGATCCCGGCCATTGGGAGGCGATCAAGGAGGCACCCCTCCACGATATAGCCGTACTGGAGCCACTCATCCTGGCATCCGTGGAGATCAAGGCAGGCATAGTGAAGGATGATCCGCGGGGATCCGGTGTGCGAGAACTGTTGAATTTCGGGCACACCATAGGCCATGGGATCGAGGCCCATTCCTGGGAGGGTGTACATCGCGCTTTCCTCCATGGAGAAGCGGTGGCCATGGGCATCATCTGCGAAGCATGGCTCAGCTGGCGTCTTGGCCTGTTGGAACGGGAAACATACGAGGATATCCATTCCACGCTCTTCAGCTATTACAAACCCTATCCGCTGGACAGTACCGGACATCATCGCATACTGGAACTCATGCGGAACGATAAAAAGAACCGCGATGGCCAGTTCCGCTTCACCCTGCTCACAAGGATCGGAGAAGGGCAGGTGGATGTGCGCATCACGGCCGCACAGGTGCAGGAGGCGCTGGAGCATTACCGGGCACTGGTGCAGATGAACGGCAGGGTGGAACTTTGACGCCTGGAAGTTTGGCCCTGTTCTTTCTTCGCACAACTATACATGTCCCATGTTACCCTATTCCCACCGGCCCATCCGATCCGGGTGAGTATCCAGCTTCCCTTCTCCAAAAGCATCAGCAATCGCGCATTGATCATGGCCGCGCTGGGTCATTTCAGGCACGCGCTCTTTAACCTAAGTGATGCGGATGATACGCGGCGGCTGGACGTGTTGGTGAATGAAAGGCCTTACCGCATGGATTGCGGTGCAGGTGGTACCACTTTGCGTTTCTTGCTCGCATGGGCCAGTATCCAGGAACAGGGGCAGCACCTTATAACCGGTGTGCCGCGTTTGCTGCAAAGACCACATGATGCCCTGGTGGATGCATTACGCCGTTCAGGTGCCTCCATACAGCAGGTGGCTGAAGGTTTCCTGGTGAAGGGGAAGGCGCTGGAAGGTGGTGAGGTGGTCCTGGAACGACCGGAAAGCAGCCAGTTCATCAGTGCTCTGCTCATGATCGCACCGTACATGAAGAATGGCCTGCGCGTGATCTGGAAAGGTGAGCAGGAAAGTGTGCCATACGTACGCATGACCTGTGATCTGATGAGGCGCTTTGGTGCCGGGGTGGAATGGGATGGTGACCGGATCACAGTGGCGGCAGGCAGTTATTTTTCTGAACATTTCGCGGTGTCCCGGGATCTTAGCGCTGCGGCTTTCTGGTATGAGATAGCGGCCATGGCGAAAGGGGCGAGGATCCAATTGATCGGCGCACATGATGATGGATCACAGGGTGATGCTGCGGCGGCTGATCTATGGGATCGCTGGGTGATCACTGAACGGAATGCGGAAGGGATCGTACTCCACAACCGTACACCAACGGAGAACGTGCCTATGGAATTCGATCTGAAGGATACACCGGACCTTTTCCAACCACTGATCATGACCGCCGCGGCATTGGCGGTGAAGGCGAACTTCAGCGGCCTGCGGTCACTGCCTTTGAAGGAGACCGATCGGATAGCCGCCATCACCCTCGCACTGCGCTATCTGGGCGCTCCGGCACGCATGGAGAATAACGTATTCTCGTTGGATCCATGGCGGCTTATTCCCCTCTCCGGACAGGAAGTACCTGTGCTGGATACAGCTGGAGACCACCGCATGGCCATGGCCCTTGCACCGCTTTCTTTAATGATACCCGGGCTTCGCCTTAGCGATCCGGATGTGGTGGAGAAATCCTATCCTTATTTCTGGGATCATCTGGAATTGGCGGGATTCAAGGTCGCGATGTAGTTCTTTGGCGTGATGTGGCGAACTTCGCCCCGCTGCACCAATCAGCGATAGAGACCAACATGTCGTTCCCAACGGACCTGCAGATCGCACAGAATGTGAAACTCCGGCCCATCGCCCGCATCGCTGGAGCCCTTGGGGTAGAGGAGGAAATGCTGGAATACTATGGCCGGTTCAAGGCGAAACTGCCACTGGAGTTGATCGATGAGGATCGGGTGAAGCAGGCGAAACTGGTATTGGTAACGGCAGTTTCTCCAACACCTGCGGGTGAGGGGAAGACCACCACGAGCATCGGCCTTTGTGAAGGGTTGAACAAGATCGGACGCAAAGCCATGGTGGTGCTGCGCGAACCTTCACTTGGTCCCGTGTTCGGTATGAAAGGTGGGGCTGCTGGCGGTGGCTATGCGCAGGTGGTGCCCATGGAGGACATCAACCTGCATTTCACTGGTGATTTCGCGGCTATTGAAAAGGCGAACAATCTGCTCGCGGCATTGATCGACAACAACCTGCAAAGCCGCACACGTGGCCTGGGGATCGATCCGCGCACCATAGCCTGGAAACGGGTGATCGATATGAACGATCGTGCCTTGCGCAGCATCGTGATCGGGCTTGGCGGCACAGGGAATGGCGTTCCGCGTGAAGATGGTTTCAACATCACCGCGGCCAGTGAGGTCATGGCCATCCTCTGCCTTGCCACCAGCATGGAGGATCTCAAACGCAGGCTTGGCGACATCTACGTGGGCAACACTTTTGATCGGAAGCCCGTGCGCGCCCGTGATCTGAATGCGGAAGGTGCGATGGCGCTGCTGTTGAAGGATGCCATCAAACCGAACCTGGTGCAGACATTGGAGGGAAATCCGGCCATTCTGCATGGCGGTCCTTTCGCGAACATCGCGCAGGGCGTCAATAGCGTGCTCGCGACCAAGATGGGCCTGAGCCTGGCCGATGTGGTGGTCACCGAAGCTGGTTTTGGTGCGGATCTGGGCGCGGAGAAATTCTTCGACATCAAATGCCGGGCTGCCGGCCTTGCACCGCATGCCTCGGTGATCGTGGCAACAGTAAGAGCATTGCGCTACCATGGTGGTGCCGATATCAAGGAGGTGAATGCACCTTCTTTGGAAAAGGTGCGCACAGGGCTCTCCAATCTGGGCCGCCATATCGAGAACATGGCCCTGTTCGGCGTGAAGACCGTTGTGGCCATCAACCATTTCCCCACGGATACCGATGAGGAGATCCAGGCGATCCAACGCTATTGTGATGAGCGTGGCACCCGCGCGATCGTGGCCAAGGGTTTTGCCGAGGGTGGTGCGGGTATGACGGAGTTGGCGGAAGCGGTGATGGATGTGGCCGATGCCGGTGAAGCTTCCTTCAAGCCGTTATACCCTTTGGAGCTATCCATCAAGGATAAGATCAAGAAGATAGCGGTGGAGATATATCGTGCATCGGAAGTGAGCTACAGCAGCGAAGCGTTGACCATGTTGAAGCGCATCGAGAAACTTGGCCTCGATCGTGCCCCGGTCTGCATCGCAAAGACACAGTATTCGTTCAGCGATGATCCCTCCCACCGAAATGCTCCCGAAGGACATGGCATACATGTGAACGACATCGAGATCGCTGCCGGTGCCGGTTTCGTGGTGCCTATCCTGGGCAAGATGATGCGCATGCCAGGACTGCCGGAAACACCCGCTGCGGAACACATGGACATCGATGCCCGCAGTGTGATCACGGGCTTGAGCTGAACATGCTTCCATCACAGAACAGATAAGGTGGCCTGGGGCCGCCTTATCTGTGACCTCTTCAAGCTGATCAATGGATCACTACCAGCTTTCGCACACCACCCTGGTGGCGGAGGTGGTAGGTGCCCGCGCTCCAGTCACTAATATCAAGATCCATTCGTCCGTGGATCCTGCCACTAAATACCTGCCGCATCAATGCATCATGGACCACTATGTCCAGTGGCTCCTCACTGATCATAGTAAGTTGGGTGTTGGCCGGGTTCGGGAACATGCGCAAGAGGTCGGCAGCATCCAATTCCGGAACGGATACCATGTCGTTATCGATCCCGAAGGTGGCCTCCTGGTATTCGAAGGGGCCGGTGCCGTTGGGTCTGCGCGCGTAAGCGATGTTCACGATCTGCGGCCCAAAGATCACATGGTCCAGGATCACACCCTGTGCGTTCGAAAGCCATACCGATTCACCATTGTTGTTCAACGCGAAATCCGCATGGTCCTCTCCCTGCTCAGGCTGGTTATCGGCCCAGATGATCTTAAATCCGAAGGGCGGGATCACACTACCCAACGGGAACTGCCACTTCTGCAACTGCTGGCCATTGTCGCTCAGGTAATGTCCGGATAGGTCCACCGTTTGATCCGTGACATTGTAAAGTTCGATCCAATCATCATACTCGAAGAAGGCATCATGCACCACCCAGGTGTTCCATGCCATCACTTCATTGATGCGTACCGGAGGATCCACCGCGCTTGGATGTTGCACCAGGTAGGTGTAGACCTTGTGCTCGGCACCGGCCGGTTCATAAGAGACCGTTGCCGATGCGTTCTGGGCGGCAGCAGCGATGTAATAACGTACCTGCGTCAGGGGCGGTAGCGCAGGTATGGTGGCCCCGAAGATGCCGTCACCAGCAGCGCCATCGTTATGCATCCCATCATCATGCATGGCCAGGCGTTGGAATGGAGCGAACAGCCCGGGGCTGTAGTAGAGAGCCACATCCGAAATGCCGTTGCTGGAGGAAACAGTGGCCCGCACATCCACCGTTTCATTGGCCAGTGGATCCACCCAGGCCACATCGTTCACGCGGTGATCCACTTGTGAAATGGAAGGCCCCTGCATGGCCACTTCAAAATTCGCATTGAGTGTGTTACGACGTGTGGTGATGAAATCCTTCAATTCCTGCACCTCCACAAGGAACTCGGCATAGGTGTAAAGCTTCCTGGGATCGGCTTGTACTTCGGCATCGATCAATGCGACCAGATCATCCACCAACGCATTGAATGCCGGACTCTGCATCTTTTCATCGATCAGTGTGCGCAGGTGTGCGAGGTACCGCTGGCGCAGCGAGGAGATGGAAAGCGACCTGTGGAGCAGTGGGTAGTTGGAATCATCCGCGTTATAGAAAGGCGTCCAGTTCACCATGTTGGCACGCATGGTGGCACGGCCATCGAATTCGATCATGGACGTGCGCCCGCTTTCCGGTTCGTAGTAGATGAAATAATCGTCCTTGCCTTTGCGGGTATAACTGGATCGATCGCTGAAGGCGTTCTCCGCCGCCAGGAACCAGAGCGCCCGGTCCACATCCATGTACTTGTTCAAGGAATCTTCCAAGGTGGCCAATGGGGTGTTGTTCAGCTTGTCGATCACCTTCACCAAAGCATCCCAGGGCTGTACCTGTTCCGTGCGTTCCAGATCATAATAGGTCTGGTAGGCGGTGGTATCCGGGCCCAGCCAGTTGAGGGCCGCCGTGCCATCACCCCAGGCACCGATCTCCTGTCCATCCGGCCTCTCGGCCCGCCAGATGGAGCCGTTGTTGCTGAAGAACCACTCGCGTAGAAAAGGACTGTTGAGGTCCTGGATGTTCGGATACAACCCCCAGCTTTCACCGTTTATGCTTAGGTGCGCGAAATTGGCCTTGGATGTGGGCACATGATCGCGGATCAATTCAGAGAACACCACTTCCCGGAGGAATGAGGGATCGTTGGAGGCGTTGTCCAGGATGATGGAACTGTAACCCATTACGTTCTGCCCGGGTATGTAGAAGTTGAGATCGATGTTGAATGACCTTTTTTGAGTGGTCTCGATCTCTTCACTGGTGGAACCTTTGAATCTGACCCCGACACTATCGAACTGCACCCCATCCACGATCAAGGTGGCAGGTATGCGGGTGTTCGTGGCCTGGTTCACCGTCATGAGGTCCCAGTAATTCGGCTGGCTGAATTGCAACTCGATGTTCCTGATCACGCTCAGGTCATAGAATCCTTCAACAGGTTGGCCACCGATGTTCAATTGATGACCATCGGAACTGAAGTGCCATTCCGGTGGGAACACCTGCCCAACGGCAGGGCCGAACTGGAGAAGGACCGGTACAAGAAGAGCGTAGTGGAATTTCATACTGGGAAGATGCGAGGTTGCTGGTGCCACGTTGCCTCTTGCGGCATGGCGGTCACGAAATTAGTGCAGGGGCGCCTTAGGGCACTTCATCCTACCTCCATCACCTTCAGCACCTGCTCCTCGCAACGCAGGGAGTAGGTGCCAGCGGCGATCAGCGAACAAGGTGCGGTCACCAGGCATGCACTTGTTCGCCTGCAACGAATGTGGCCAGCACTTTTGCCTGCTGCAGGTGCTCCTCATCCACCTGTAGCAGGTCCCGGTCCATCACTACAAGATCGGCCCACTTGCCTGTTTCCAGTGAGCCGAGTTCATCTTCTGTGAAGGATGCGAGCGCATTCCAGATCGTCATACCGTGCAAGGCATGTTCACGGCTTAATGCATTTTCCAGTTGATAACCGCCTTCCGGCCAGCCACTAGCGCTTGTTCTCAAGACCGCGCTGCGGAAGGTTCGCAGTGGATCGATATCCTCTACGGGAAAGTCGGTGCCAAGGGCTAGCATGCCCATGGTCTTCCGCAGTTCCTCGTAAGCATACGCATGCTTCACCCTGTCCGGTCCCAATCGGTCACCCGCCCATGGCCCATCGCTGGTCGCATGTGTGGGTTGAACGCTGGGTATGATGCTGTAGCTGGCGAATTTCGGCCGGTCTTCCGGCGCCACCACTTGTGCATGCTCTATTCTCCAGCGCAGGTCGTTGGTCCCCCCGAGTACTTCACCATACACATCCAGCAGCAAGGCATTGGCTGAATCCCCGATGCAATGGGTGTTCATCTGGAAGCCATGCTGCCTGCACCATTCCGCCACCTCCTTGAAGTGTTCGCGTGTGGCGAGCTGCAAGCCAAGGTGATCATGTTGGTCCGCATAAGGCTGCTTCAACAGGGCGCCACGGCTTCCAAGAGCACCATCGGCGTAGACCTTTACGCTGCGGACCTTGAGCCGGTCCTCCAAGATCTTTCCATTCCGCTGGAAGTGCTCCAAATTCCCTGGATCATCGGTCACCATGGCATAAACACGCATCTTGAGCACGCCCTCCTCTTGCATGCGCTGGATCAGTTGGATGGTGCCCAGATCCAGTCCGGCATCGCATACCATGGTAAGGCCCACCGCGAAACAATCTTCCTGCGCCTCCAGTAGTGCGCGGCGTTTGGTGGCCTCATCCGCTTCATCGAAAATGGTCTGGAAGATGGATACCGCATTGTCTATCAACAGGCCGGTGGGCCGGCCGTTTTGCTTGGGCATGAGGCCGCCTTCCACATGCTGGTCCGGATCCAGGCCTACCTGCTCCATGGCACGCTCATTCACCACTGCTGCATGCCCATCCACGCGTTGCAGCAGCACCGGCCTGTCCGGGAACAGTTCATTCAGGCGCTGGTTGTCCGGGAAAGCCTTTCCTTCCCAGAGATTCTGATCCCAGCCGCGGCCTAGTATCCAGGTATTTCCAGGATGTGCCTGCGCGTAAGCCTGCGTACGATCCAGGACCTCGTTCCAACTGCGCGCGCCCTGCAGATCCACCTTTTGCTTGTTGAGCCCATAGCCGAAAAAATGGCAATGGCCATCAATGAACCCTGGATAGATGTTACGGCCTTGGGCATCATACTTCACCTCCGCCTTGTACCGGTTGAGTATCTGTCTTTCCGGCCCCAGTTCCACGATACGGCCATCCTTCACGGCCATGGCCTGGTAGATGCTTGCCTGATCGTCCAGGGAATGGATCCGTGCATTGTGCACCACCAGGTCGGCCTCGCGGCTTTGGTAGCATCCGGCGATAAGGAGTGCCATGAACGGCCACACGTATCTCATGCTGATATAATGTGCTTAAGTACTGGCCAGCGGGAGATCGCGCGGGTATGATCGAAGAGGAGCAGCGCCATGATCAGCAGGAAAGGCAGCAATGGTGTGCGATAACGGACTATGGCCCCTATGACAGGCGTGGTCCAGCCGATCACCAGTGCCAGCAACAGGATGTACGCGAAAAGCGAGATCACCAACGGACGGTCCACCTGTGCCCAAGGGCGGGAGTAAAGGAGCATGATGACCATCGCGGACACCACCAGCACATTCTCCATGGCCGAAATGCTTCCCAGCGCGCCTTGGAAGTGGATCATGGGTCCGAGCAGGGTGATATACAGCGCGTACGGAGCATGCATGATGAAACTGAGGAGATCTGGATCGAGCCTTGGGGGCATAACAAAACTGCCAGCATGGGTGCCTTGCGCCAACCCGATGAAATCCCGTTGCTTAAGTGCCAACAAGCCCAGCACATCAAAACCTGGTCTTATCATATGGATGTTAAGTGCGAGCAGTATGCCGCCCGCATAGACCAGCAAGGCCCAGATGGGTATGGACCAGGGCTTTCTGCGGCGGGTGATCGCGTATAGCAGCAATGCCGGCAGCAGGCTCATCAATACATAGAACTTCAGGTAGAAGTTCAGCACCAGGCTGGCAGCCAGAACAAGGATACCGATCATCGAGATCCTGCCGTCCATGAGCCGGAACACCTGGTGCAGCATGATGCCAAGGCCGAAGAAAAGCAGGCTTTCCTTGATCACGCCACTGGTCCACAGCAGCACCGAGGGCAGCAGGAAGATGGATATCATCAGGGCCCTTTCCCTTCCGGGCAGCCGGTGCACGAAGATCCTGTAGATCCCCGTCATGCCTGTGAGTGCCAGGAATGCGGAGACCACCGTATGCACATGGTATTCGCCGAAGCTGAAGAGCCGGACCGCGGCGTTGTAGCGGATCACCGTATGCGCATCGTTGTACACGTTGCTCTCATACTGGCGGAACCAATTGTTCATGCGCATGTAATACTCTTCGCTGAAATAGGGGGTATCGTTGCGGATCCCGAACACCATCTGGAGGTAGTCCACCGGCCTTTCTGGCAGTGCGGAGAACATCACCAGTCCATCATCATAGAATTTAAAGATGTCGGCCGCCTGCCGATCCGGGTACACATAGGTGTAGATGGCCCAAAGCACCATGCCCGCCAGGATCTTCAGGATGAAGAGGTAGGAGAGGTGGTGCCAGGGCAGCCCGGGTATGCCGTTGAAGAAGCGCATGCGCCTCATAAGCAGCAGAAAGAGGCAGGTGTATGCGGTGGCGAGAAGGATCCCAGGCATGGGACGGCGAAGGTAGATGAGGTCAAAGTTGTGGATGCAGGGCCTTAACTGAGCCTCAAATGCTTGTGGTTCCGGGTGGTTTGCCTACCTTTGCCGCCCAAAATCGACCGAAAGGCATGACCAACCGGTATGAGACCGTCTTCATTTTAACTCCCGTTTTGTCTGAGGATCAGGCAAAGGAGGCGGT
>JAEZCB010000104.1 GCA_023412755.1 Bacteroidota bacterium | reverse complement strand
GAGTATTAGTGCCGATGTGTTCATGCGGTGGTGGTATTCCCGTTGTTCCTATCCCTTCTTCTTCCTGCCATGTATACCAATACACCCAATCCTACGAAGACGCTGGTAAGCAGGATCCGCGCCATGTTGGTGTAGAACTTCCTATCCTTCAACGCTTCCAACTCGATCGGATCGGTGGTGGCGGCTATCTGCCTGTTGATGCCTGTGTTGGCCACCATCTTCACTATGCTACCATCATCCAAGGGCCAGCCATTGCCTGAGGACATCGAGGTGAGGGCACCCTGCCATTCGTTGTTCAATGGTGTGAAGAGCGATCCCATGAACACTACGAAGAGCATGATCGGTGTTACGTACTTGATGATGTATTTATAGAATGAAGGCACCCTGATATCGGCCCCGGTACGCAATTCCGACCATCCCCTTTCCACACCGAAGATCCACGAGAAGAGGATCACTTCTGCAAATGCGAACACCACCAGGCTCACCGTACCTGCCCAATAATCATACTCATCGAACACGCCGTGCTGGAAGAAGAACACGGTGGGCAGCCCCAGCAGAAGCACGATAAGACCGAAGGAGACCGCCCCCTTCACCCTGCCCCATCCGAATTCATCGCGCATGAAGCCCATCCAAGGTGTGCCCATGGCAAGGCTGCTTGTTATACCGGCGAAAAAGAGCAGGCCGAACCACATCACACCGGCCATGGTGCTGAGGAACGGCCCCCAATTGTTGAACAGGTATGGCATGGTCTGGAAGGCCATGCCGAAGCCCGCATTCTCCTTCACCCAATCCATCCCCAGGTAGCCCGCAGCGATCGGTATCACAATAAGACTACCGAGCACAACCTCCACGAATTCGTTGGTAAAACCACTCGCCAGGGAGTTCAATGCGATGTCGTCCTTGCTGTTCACATACGCCGCATAGCAATGTATGGTGCCCATGCCCACGCTGAGGGTGAAGAAGATCTGGCCTGCGGCCGCGAGCCATACGCGCAGATCGGTAAGTGTGTCGTACTGGGGGGTCCAAAGGAAATTCAAGCCGTCCCATGCGCTGGCATCGGGCACTTCCGCAGTGGCACCAGAGGTGCCGAGAGTGAGTCCGCGCAGCGCGAGGAACGCACCAAAGAGAATGAGCAGAGGCATACCGATCTGTGCGGCACGTTCCACGCCACGTAATCCGCGGGAAAGGATAAAGGTGTTCAGTGCAAGGCATACCACATAGAAGATCACGGCCTCATATGGAATGCCGGTGGTGCTATGGCCAATGTCCACGTAGTTGTTGAAGAACTGCGCCACCTCTGTTTGTCCCAGACCTTGGAACGTGCCTTTGATGCTATGCCACACATAGCTCATGGTCCAACTTTCGATGTAACAGTAGTAGGAGGCCACGGCAATGTTGGTGAAGATGCCGAATACGCCGAAGTACTTCCAGAACGCCCTTTTGGTCATGTTGTCCAGGATGAAAGGCGTACTGTGGTTCCCATAGCGCCCCCCGAAACGACCCATGCTCCATTCGATCCAGAGCAAGGGTATGCCCATGAGAAGGAAGCAGATGAGGTACGGGATAATGAAGGCGCCGCCACCATTGTTGACGGCCTGTACCGGGAACCGTAGGAAGTTTCCAAGACCCACGGCGTTACCAGCCATGGCCAGAATGAGGCCGACGCGGGTGCCCCACGCCTCCTTATGCTTGATCGTCATGCACTCCGTTTGGGTGGCCCAAGATAGGTGGCCATGTGACGAATCAAAGAGTTTGAGCGAAACGGGGTCGATCGAACATACACCTGCTCCAATAGATCCGGATCGATCTGCCTATTCCGATCCCTTCACGGGTCTTTTGCACGTGCCATCGAATTCATGGACCAGGCCGATGAGCCATGTGTGCGAATGCGAGCGCATCCCACCTGATCCTTCAATGCCATTGCCATAGACCGAAAGATCCGGACGGCCCTGGTATTCCGCCACGATGGTACTTCTGCCAAAACTGTGACCTATGCCCCCGCCATATGTAACCCCCCAGACGGGATCCCAGAATGAGCGGTACCCATCCATATACGGATGGTTGGAGGTATAGGCCAGCTGCAGATCCATGCGGGGGCCACCGAAGCCGCGCAATTCCAACCGGCCGAATTCGCGGCGAAACTCCAGCATGGGTGATATGGAGAGGTAACTATGCCGGGCTTGCAGCGGAGCCTGGGTAGAGCCCAAGCCGGGTCCGGACCAACCCCACCATCCGCCTTTTTGCACATAGCCAAGATCGGTCCTTACTCCCCATTTACCGCAGCGTGATGAACGCAACGACAGCAGTGCGGCATGGCCCTGTTGTTGGCCGTTGAACATGGCTTCGCCTTCCGGCGATTTCGAGCGTAAGGTGGACACGGTGAGGCCATACCTGATACCTACGCTTTCCAAACACTGCCCCAGCATGGTTTGACACGCGACCAGAAGCGGCATGATGCAGATGATCTTTCTTAGCATGGTCTGGGATCAAGTATCGAATATAACACCTCAGCCATTGGAAAAGACCGTGTTCAACTGTATGCGCAACACACCGAGGCCTTCTTCAAAAGTGCGGGGTGCATAGCCCAGTTCCCGCCGGGCCTTGTCCAAAATGAATCCTGTCCTTGGCGGACGTTTCGCCGGCTGCCCGAGCGAATCGCTCTTCACAGGGGTGACGACCGAAGTATCCAGGTCGAAAAAATGGCCTACCCGTTGAACGAGCTCCAGGATCGTCATCCCATCAGGACCACAGAGATGATAGATGCCGGTGGCTCCGCGCTTGGCTATGCGAATGCAGCCATCGGCGAGATCCTCTGCCAATGTTGGCATCCGCCATTGATCATCCACCACATTGATGGGCAGTCCTTTCTCCAACGCATTCTTCGCCCAAAGCACCACGTTGCCGCGGCTTAGGCCAGGAGCTGTTCCATACACGAGTATGGTACGCGCGATCGCCCACTTCTCCAGGCCGGAGTCCATTACCACGCGCTCCGAGTCCAGTTTGCTATTACCGTAGATGCCAAGGGGATCCGGCGCATCATCCTCTTCATACGGACCCTGCTTTCCATTGAATATGAAATCCGTGCTCAGATGGATGAAATGGGCATTCACCCGCTTCGCCGCCTGCACCAGATATTCCGTGGCTTTCACATTGTGCAGGTGGCAGGCTTCGGGATCCAACTCGCATGCATCCACATTCGTCATGGCCGCGGTATGGATCACCGCATCAGGCTTCACCTCATTAAATAGCTCATCCACCGCAGCACAAACGGTGATATCCAACGGATGATACCTGTGCCCCAGGCTGCGCATCACCTTGGCCCCATCGGCGGAGAATGGCAGCAGGTACGAGGGTGTACGATCGGGACCACGGCTTGTGGCGATCAACTGCACCGCTGGATCATACTGCAAGGCGGCCACCAGCTTCTGCCCCAAAAGCCCATTGCTGCCTGTGATCAAGATCTTCATTGGCCCACGAAGCTACTTGATCATTCCCCTTACCCACCGATGCGCAACCAGTACGAGCCACCATGCCGCTCCACCCCTTGCATATTTGGGTGTGACCAAAGTGGTAGAAGGATCGTGCTGAGTTCCTCATCCTCGCTGATGAAGTAGTTGGGCAGAATGGTGCGGTAACGCTGTGGATCGGCCAATACGAATGCCGCCAGCATGTATTGTTCACTGTAATACCTGTCGCACATGAATTGCGGATAGTCGTATGGCAGATAGATATCGTGGATGTGTACCAGTACACCTTTCCTCAGGTACGGCAGCAATTCAAGGAAGCAGATCGTGGCATCGGAATTCGGCAGAACGCGGTGAGAATTATCGATGAAAAGGATATCGTTCTCACCCAACTGATCCACGATGAACGAGAGATCCTCCAACGCTTCAAATGGTTGGCGGATCACTTTATCCGCCAGATGGTCGATGGAAGCGCGCGGGTAGGGATCGATGGAAGTGATCTTCGTAGCTAGGCCATTTTCCGCGATCGCTTTCCGTGCCACCTTGGTGGAATTACCCGAACCGATCTCGATGTAGGATCCAGGTGCATGTTCCGCGATCATGCCATAGATGCCAACGATGTCCGCTCCTGGGAGAAACCCATTGTTCCAGGCCGGTTCATTCTCGTCCTTCTCCTTATCCGCAGTGCGTATGGTGAGCAACCGTTCCTTGTGACCAAGGAAGGCATTCAAATACTGCCGGTACATATCGCGTTCACGATCGATGACCTCATACAACAGCCGGTGGGGCGGTTTTCCATGGCCGTACCGGGGCCGCGCATCCACATGGTAATCCAGATGTACCGACTGGAATTTAGGTGAGAGGTATCGGTAAAGATCCTTGAAACGGTCGATCATGCTTGGGTTGCCGTAGCGGTGGCGGCGAATATAGGACCGAGGCACCTTGAGGGGTCATTCCCCCATTTCCCGCTTCTCCAGTTGCTTGAGCACTTCCTGCGCTTCGGCGTAGACCGCATCGCTGGCCGCACGATCACGGGTGGAAAGGTCGTAGGATCGCTTCAAGAGTTCGCGATACTTGCGCTGGAGCTGTTTCGCTTGATCCCTCTTTTTGAATAGGCCGAACATCGACATCGTCTTATTCCTATCGGAACGAACATCATGGTAGCTTGTTCGATCCGATCATAGCAGGTCAAAGCTCCATGGGCCATCGCGAACACCCGTTTTGGATCCTGATCGTGCGGTGTTGCCCAGGCCCGATCGAAAGATGCGACCGAACCACATCCTCGGGTAACATCCCCTGCGCCAATTCCGGCCATTCGATGAAACAGAAGGCCCCACTATCGATATACTCCGTGAAACCGATCCCTTCCAATTCCTCCTCGTGCTTCAAACGGTACAGATCGAAGTGATGAACAGAGCCGTGATCGGATCGGTATTCGTTCACGATCGCGAAACTGGGGCTGCTGGTGCCCTCCTTCACGCCCAACGCCTCGCAGAAACCTTTGATCAAGGTGGTCTTGCCCGCACCGAGATCGCCGGTGAACGTGAAGATGCGACGCTCCGGATAGGAATCCAGGATCATGCGGGCCACGGCAGCGGCATCGGCGGGTTTGCGCAGGGTAATGGTGGCGAGCACGAGCGCGAAGATCGGAACTCAAGATCGCTCAATTGGATCAAAGTGCCGATCAGCCAATGTTCGATCTGAAGATCCTAATCCTTTTGCTCATCCTCCACATCCTTTATCTCCGTCACGGGTATCACTGAGATATCATGCAACCGCCAATGGAATTCGCGGATCTTCTCGCTTAGCGCCTCGACTTTTTCTACATCCACCGAGGATTGCCGCGGCACTACGAACACTTCACCGAAATAGACCTGGCCTTCCTCCCGTGCGCGTACGCGCGCTTCCTTTACCCATGAGGTGGCCAGTGCGATCTCATTGATCTTTTCTACAAGGTCATCTTCCTTATGCCGTTCGACCTTCATCGGGTGCCGGTCCATCAGATCAAGTATCGCGTCCTTAGTGTTCACAGCACCTTCTTTCACCACGGTTTTGGAAATGATGATCGCGACCACGGCATCGGCCCACCAGATGCCGAAACCGATCAGCAACACACCGATCGTCCCTGTGATCGCGGTGCGTTTGTCGGCGCTCTGGGTATCGGCGTCGGTGTACAGGTTCTTGTTGTGCAGCGATTTCGCCAGGGGCATTTTTGCATTGCCGACGAAGTGCGAAACGGCCGCTGTAACTGCGAGAATGGCGATCAAGACCCAGCCTTTCCAAACCGCTTCACCGAAGATCGGGATCGCG
>JAEZCB010000102.1 GCA_023412755.1 Bacteroidota bacterium | reverse complement strand
CCGTTGGTCCTCTGGCGATTCGGGCGGCCCCATACGATCATCGGCAGCTTCATCAGCGTGCTGGCGATCTACGTGATCACCGTGCATATGCTGGGAGTAGGGTGGGGTGGTTGGGTGGTGCCTTTGGCGGCCATAGCAGGAGCTCTCGCATGCAATGTCTACATAACCGGTCTCAATCAGATCACGGATGTGGAGGTGGACCGGATCAACAAGCCCGGGTTGCCCGTCGCGGCCGGTGATCTATCCATCAAGCAGGCAAAGGCCATCGTGTTGGTGTGTGGTCTCCTGGCACTCGGTATTTCATTGTGGCGTTCATTTTACGTAATGACCGTGATCGCCACCATCATGGCCATCGGCACTGCCTACTCGTTGCCTCCGCTCAAGTTCAAGCGCCACCATTTCGGTGCGGCCATGGCCATATCCGTGGTCCGCGGCCTGCTGGTGAATCTCGGACTCCATGGCCACTTCGTGAATGAATTGGCAGGTACCATCACCATTCATCCGCAGATCATCCCGCTAACCGTCTTTGTCACCGGTTTCAGCCTTGGTATCGCGTGGTTCAAGGACATTCCGGACACACATGGTGATGCGGTGCATGCTTTCGGTACATTGGCCGTGCTGCAAGGAAGACGCATCGCCTTTACGCTGGGTGCCACGGTAGTGGGTGTCTCCTACCTATGGGTCATCATGGCCGCCATCCTGGGTCTGCTGCCATCCGCCACCTTCTTCATAGTGGCACATGGTGTTGTGTTGGCTATATTCCTATGGTTCGCAGGACGCTTGGACGTGAACGACAATGCGCAGGTGAAGCGCTTCTACAAGTTCTTCTGGGCGTTGTTCTCGCTGGAGTACGTGCTATACCCGCTCGGCTTCACACTGGCCGCCTGGACCTAGATATCCTTTCGATCCAGGTCCTCGAAATCCAGATCGGAGAATGGGGTGATATCAGTGGCCGGTACCGCTTCGGGACCATCCGCTTCTTCCTGCCCTTCCACCTCTGTCCGGGCCTGCCCGTTCGAGAATGGTTCTGGCGGTGTGAAGCCGTTGCTGCGGAGCCTATCGATCTCATCGATGGCATCGTGCAGGCCGTTCAGGAACTTATCGAAATCCTCCTTGTATAGAAAGACCTTATGCTTGTCATACGTGGCCGAGCCATCCGGATGGGTGTGTTTCTTGCTTTCGGTGATGATCAGGTAGAGATCCCCACGCCGGGTACTCCTCACATCAAAGAAGTAGGTGCGTTTGCCAGCACGTACCTTCTTCGTATACACGTCCTCTCTGTCTTCGGCCATGGCACACGGGCTTGGGTCTATTATCCCAAAACACCGGACCAAATATAGAAGCATCGATCAATACGACAAATCTTTATCGAAAGGCCGGATAATGAGGCCTTGGGGACAACTTCGGAGGAAATTATCCGAATGGTGGTGGAAAGCTATGATCCCACGCCTTTTCGCGCTTCCTCCAGTAGTTGTTCTTCATGGAGCGTGGCGTACATGCCTTCCAGGGCCAGCAGCCGATCGTGGGTGCCTTCTTCCACCACGCGCCCATCTTCCACCACAATGATGTGGTCCGCATCGCGCACGGCACTTATCCGGTGGCTGATGATCACCGTGGTACGGCCCTTCATCACAGTGCGCAACTCACGCAGTATGGCTTCTTCAGTAGCGGTGTCCACGGCGCTAAGAGCATCATCGAAGAGCAGGATCCTAGGTCTGCCAATGATGGCCCTTGCGATGCTCACACGCTGTTTCTGGCCGCCACTAAGGGTGATGCCGCGTTCTCCCAGAAGCGTATCGTAACCCTTTGGGAAATTAGTGATGTTCTCATGCACCTGTGCAGCACGCGACGCCCGCTCCACACGCGTTTCCAGGTCGCTCACGTCATCCAGGCGGAACGCCACATTGTTGCGTATGCTATCGCTGAAGAGGAACACATCCTGCGGTACAAAGCCGAGCTGCTTCCGCAATTTTTCCAACTTGATGCGCTGGATGGGCACACCATCGATAAGCACTCTGCCTTCGGTGGGGTCATATAGCCGCCCGATCAACTCCGCGATGGTGCTCTTTCCGCTGCCGGTGTGCCCCACGATCGCCAGGGTGCCACCCGCCGGCACATGGAAGGACACATCCTTCAAAGCCTGGATGCCGGTATCTGGGTAGATGAAGCTAACGTTCTGGAAGGTTATGGAGCCTTCGATCTCCTGCAACGCATCCTCGGGATCGGTGATGGCCGGCCGCGTTTCCAGGAATTCGTTGATCCGCTCCATGCTCGCAGATGCCTGCTGGATCAACGAGGTCACCCAACCCACGGAGGCGAAGGGCCAGGTAAGCATGTTCACGTAGATCACGAATTCCGCGATGTTCCCTACGGTGACCGTGGGATCGCCCTGGATAAGTTTCATGCCACCGATAAAGATGGTGAGTACCGTGCTAAGGCCGATCAACAGCATGATGGCAGGCATGAAGACCGCGTCCACCTTGGCCTGCGCAAGGCTTCGCGTCCGGTACTCGGCGGCCGCCTCCTTGAAACGCTCCTCCGCCATGCTTTCCTTGGCATAGGCCTTCAATACACGGATGCCACTGAAGCTTTCCTGTACCAGGGTGCTGAGGCGGCTTTGTTGCTCCTGCACCTCCATGCTTCGCCGGTTGATCACATCGCTCACGTAATAGATCACCACGCTCATGATCGGCAATGGTGCCAGGGTGTAGATGGTGAGTTCCGCGTTCACCTGCAACATGCGCCCTATGCAGAGGATGAAGAGCACCAACAGGTTGATGGTGTACATGACCGCCGGACCCAGATACATGCGCACTTTGCCCACATCCTCGCTGATCCGGTTCATGAGGTCTCCGGTGCTGTTGCGTTTGTAGAAGGCCCGGTCCAACTGCTGGTAATGGTCGAATATGCGGTTCTTCAGGTGGTATTCGATCAGCCGGCTCACCACGATGATCGTCTGCCGCATGAGGAACATGAAAAAGCCTTTCAGCAGCGCGAAAACGAGGTAGAGTACGGCCAGCACACCGGCAAGCCACATCACCGCCCCCCGGATGGCCTCCTCACTGCGCAGATCGCTAAGCCGCTCGTTGATGTCCAGGCCTGTCCACCCCACCCAAACACGCAGGATGCGGGGTTCTTCCAGGTGCCGTTGCTCTGGTGGCAATTCGCGCTGGCCGATGGCCTCACCGATCAGGTCTATGGCCTCGCGCACCACCTCTGGAGAGTATACCGCGAAGAGGTTGCTGAGCACAATGAAGAGCGTGCCCAGCAACATGTGCCAGCGATACTTCGCGAAATAGGGGTTCAGCTTTAGGAGTGGTCGCATTAGGGCGCCGGGACTTTGCTACTTTTGCGCCACCTATCCGGATGGCTTCACAAAGAGGCCCAAAGGTAGGTCCGTACCGCAGGGGAGAATATGGGCCGCATTGACCGAATGACCATTCCGGCATTGATCCGTGTGTTCATCCCCATAGGAACGGCAAGATCTTAGAACCACGAACCGGTCATGGTCACAACCACGCTCCAGACCCCTCAATCCGCCGATGTTGTCATCGGCCGCATGGAAAAGCACGATCACGAGGAGGTGCTTTTCTGTTTCGATCGCCCCACGGGGCTACGCGCCATCATCGCCATCCACGATACCACCCTCGGGCCAGCCCTTGGTGGTACACGCATGTGGCCTTACGCCAGCGAAGCGGAAGCGTTGCATGATGTGCTACGGCTAAGCCGGGGGATGACCTACAAGAGCTCCTTGGCCGGTTTGGATCTCGGGGGCGGCAAGGCCGTGATCATCGGCGATGCCCGAACCCAGAAGACCGAGGCCATGTTCCGCCGTTTCGGGCGTTTCGTGGAAAGCCTGAATGGGCGCTACATCACGGCTGAGGATGTGGGCATGAGCACCATCGATATGGTGAACATCCGCAAGGAGACCGGCAACGTGGCCGGCCTGCCGATCGAAATGGGCGGCAGCGGTGATCCAAGCCCTGTTACGGCCTATGGTGTCTACATGGGCATGAAGGCCGCCGCGAAGAAGGCCTATGGCAATGGATCGTTGCAAGGGCGCAAGGTGGCCGTGCAAGGTGCTGGCAATGTGGGCCGTTATCTGGTGGACCATCTGGTGAAGGAGGGTGCGGTGGTGTACCTGAGCGACATCCATGAGGAGAAGGTAGCAGCGGTAGTGGCACAGCACCCGTCCGTGAAGGTGGTGAAGAGTGATGCCATCTATGATCTGGACATGGACATCTATTCGCCCTGTGCACTTGGGGCCACCATAAACGATGAAACATTGAAGCGCTTGAAGTGCAGCGTGATCGCGGGAGGTGCCAACAACCAGCTGGCGGATGAAAGTGCGCATGGCCAGGCGGTGATGGAGAAAGGCATCCTATATGCTCCGGATTTCCTCATCAATGCGGGCGGCATCATCAATTGCGCATGGGAACGCAAGGGATACAACAGGCAGGCCGCCCTCAACCAGACGGAGCTGATCTACGACACCGCGTTGCGTTGTTTCGATGCCAGCGCCGAAAAGGGGATCCCCACCTATCTGGCGGCCAACCAGGCGGCCGAAGAGCGTGTGGAGACCATGCGCAAAGCGGGGATCCGTTTCTGAGAGAGGAAAAGAATGCTGAATCGCCGTTATCTACGCATCAAGGTCTTCCAATCGCTCTACGCCTACTGGCAGAGTGATAGTGCCAGTGCCGCCAGACTGGAGAAAGAGCTGCTGCAGAGCATCGAACGTACGCATGACCTGTTCCTGAGCCTGCTGCTCGTATTCGGTGAGTTGCGCCACATCGCGGAACTGCGCATCGAAGAGCGCAGGAACAAGCGGCTGCCCACGCCGGAGGATCTTGCACCGAACATGCGTTTCCTGGAGAATCCAGTTTTGAAGGCCATCGCGGAAAGCGAGCGGTTGCGGGCCGAAGCATCCCGGAGGCGATTGAGCTGGGTGGGCAACAAAGATCTCTTCACCAAGCTGCTGAAGGAACTTGAGGCCAGTGAATTGTACAAGCGATACATGGGCGATCCGGAGCCCGGTTTTCGCAAGGACCAGGCATTCATGGTAACATTGTTCAGCGATCATATAGCCAACCATGAGGCGCTGCAGGATGTATTCGAGGGCCGCAGCATCTACTGGTTGGAGGATCTGGACCTTGCCGCCACCATGGTGAAGCGCGGATTGGAGCAGATGAAGGAGGGTGAAGGCATCGATACCCAGATGGGAGAGCTTTCGCGCGAGCCGAAGGAGGAGGTGGATTTCGTCACCACCTTATACCGCCGCACCATCGAATTCGATCAGGAGCACGGTAGGTCCATTGCGGAAAAGGCCAGCAATTGGGAAAGCGACAGGATCGCGCTTAGCGATATGATCCTCATGAAAATGGCCCTCACCGAAGTACGCGTTTTCGAGCAGATCCCCGTTAAGGTCACGTTGAACGAATACATCGAGATCGCCAAGGCCTACAGCACACCCAAAAGCAAGAACTTCATAAACGGAGTACTTGACAAGCTTTTCATTGAAATGAAGGCGGATGGGCGTATACGCAAGGTGGGTCGTGGACTTCTTGAAAGCTAGAACGCATGGGGAACACCACCGGAAAGATCCTGCGCAGGCTGGAGGAATTATGGAAGGCATTGAAAGGTGAGGGCGGAAAGGAGCCTGTACCGATCCCCATACCCACGGAACGCCAGAAAGGCCGGCCCATGCGGCGCGCCTTCATCATGCTGCTGCCGGCGCTGTTGCTGGGTGGCTGCCAGCTAACCGACCACAGTGAAAAGGATGGCACCATAACGGCGGATGTCGTGAAGTTCCCAGTGAGTGGTTATGAACAGGTGAACGAAAAGGACCTGCCCAAGATCAGCTTCGAGGAGACACACTTCGACATGGGACGGATCGTACAGGGAAACAAGGTCAACCAGCTGTTCAAATTCAAGAATACCGGTGGCAGCCCGCTTGTGCTTACCGATGTACGTGGCTCCTGTGGCTGTACGGTCGGCAAGGAGTGGCCCAAACACCCGATCGAACCAGGTGATACCGGAAGCATTGAGGTGGTATTCGATAGTGAAGGCCGCACCGGCCGCCAGGATAAGACCGTGACCGTGGTGGCCAACACCACACCGCCCACCAGTGTACTCACCATTTCCGGTGAAGTGATAGGACCAGAGACCAGCAACAGATAAGAACCAGATGATCACCTCCAATATCCTTCTTCAAGCTTCCGGCGAACAAAGCCCCACCAGTTTCTGGATCATGATGGGTGCCCTCATGATCGTGTTCTACTTCTTCATGATCCGCCCACAGCAGAAGAAAGCCAAGGACGCCAAGAAATTCCGCGAGAGCCTGCAGAAAGGCAGCAAGGTGGTCACCATCGGTGGTGTCCACGGCCGGGTGGTGGAGATCGCGGATACCACCGTACTGCTGGAAGTGGACAGCAATGTGAAGATCCGTTTCGAGAAGAGCGCCATCGCCATGGACAATACCATGCAGCTCAACGAAGCCACAGCGAAGGCAGCCACCTAGTTGGCCATGGACCGATCATTGAGGGCCGGGTGTCCGGCGGCCACCATGCGTTCGCTGCCGCTTCTAGTGTTCCTCAATTCACTGAAGTAGGTATCCTCGACCGAACGTGCGATTAATTTCGTCACCCTTCTGAAAGATCAGAACGGTTTGCGCACAGCACGTTCCTCATTCACGCGTTCACACTGCCCCATATGCTCCGCGTAGCGCTTACTGGCGGTATCGGCAGCGGCAAATCGCTGATCGCTCGCATCCTGCAAATACTGCAGGTGCCGGTATTCGAAGCGGATGTGGAGGCCAAACGGCTGATGGCCGAAGATCCCGATCTGAAGGCGGCGTTGACCGCGCGATTCGGATCAGCTATCTACCCCCATGGCATTCTGGATCGCAAGGCGCTGGCTTCGATTGTGTTCAAGGACCCCAAAGCACTGAAGGAGTTGAATGCCCTTGTGCACCCGGTTGTGCGAAAGGACTTTACCCAGTGGGCGCAAAGGCAGCAAGCCCGCTATGTGGTGATGGAAGCAGCGATCCTTGCGGAAACCGGTGGATACAAAGCGTTCGATCGGGTGATCGTGGTGTCGGCTCCGGAAGAGTTGCGCATCCAGCGTGTGATGAAGCGGGATGGTGTGGATGCGGTGACCGTGCGGGCCCGCGTGCGAAGTCAGGCAGGGGAGGAGGAGCGGTTGGCGATCTCCGATCATGTGGTCATGAACGATGATCGGCATTTGGTGATACCGCAAGTGCTGGAGATCCACCAGAAGCTGCTTTCAGTCGCATGAACACGGCGGCTGGGAGAAGGCTGCCGCTGAGCACCGTTACACTGGTGTTCGGAGTATTGAGCATACCGCTCGCATTCCTACGGCATCTCTGCTCACTGGCCGTGGTTCTGGCCGGACTGGCCCTACTTTTCTCGCTGGCCGGTCACTATTTGAAGAAGCGGCACGGGGCGAAGTACTCCAGAAGCAGCATCCGAAACAGCCGGGCCGGTCTTTATACCGGGGCCGTAGGCATGCTGGCAGGCATAGTGATGTGGCTTCTTTGGGCCGGGAATGTGCTCTTGCGCTAGGATCAGCGCATGTCATTCACTTCCACCCCCGGATACTTGCTTTTATCGAAGGCGAAAAGGCCGTCCGCGAGTTCCGGGTTCGCCACGAAGCGGTCCAGGGTGTAGGTGACATGATTGCCATCCTTGTACAACACTTCGATCTTACGCGGTTCTTTCTTCGCCTTATCTACTGTGAGCACCACGGTATGGTAAGGCTTCTTGGCGGGCTCGAGCGGGAATAGTTTCACTACCTGAACAGTGGTGCCGTTCTCCGTACGTTCCTCCACGAACTGGCTTTTGAAACCTTTTTCATATTGGGTGAAGAGTTTCGAAGGGTCGAGTTCCTGGTCCATTTCCGAAGGATCGCTCAAGGTCACCTCATTGCTCTCCTTGCTGTAGGTGTACATGGTGTTACCATCATTTATAATGGTGTTCTTGTCCAGCTGTAGCCGGAACCGGTTGCCCTTCACTTTCATCTGGCCCTGCTGTTGCACGTCGAGTTTGTCCCGAGTGCTTTGCAGCCGGCTGGAGAAATCGGCCTCAAAGCTGTTCCAGGTCCGGGCCTTCGCCATTAGTTCGTCCAGAATGGCCTTGCTCTTGGCATCATCCTGTGAATAGGCCGGCACGGCCAGCATGAACAAGGGAGCAAGCAGGATAAGCAGTGTTCTCATGGGTCTATTCATAATAGCGGCGAGCGAATGGCAAAGGTCATGCCACTGGGCGGTACGAAAGTACAGGCGTGCCACAGGATCAGCGGCCGGCACGTTTGGCGACCTTTTTCGCTGATCTGCGCGCTTTCTTCACCCTGCCTTTTCCTTTCAACATGGTGCCTCTGCATTTGGGAGATCCGCAATGGCAGGCCCAGATGCGCATGAGTTTTTTCGTATACGGCACATCGAATTCGAAACCGTAGTCGTAGGTGATCTCCTCTCCCGGCCTTATGGTGCGCTTGGCCTCAATGATCACCTTCTCCTTCTTCGGATCACCGTCGGCGGACTCATGCACGTAAGCTGCGCTGTTGGGCTCACAACTGCAATTGATCCATTTGGCCACATTGCCGCGCTTGCTGGCATCAATGATCCAATGTTCATTCAGGGTGAACAGAAAGGTATGCCCCGTATTGAGGTCCCCGTAGTGTTCATTGTCGGCCTGTTCATGTGTGATCAGCTTGCCTTTGTACTCAACGATGTGTTCACCCTTCTTGATAGACCCGGTGGCGAATACGCCATTGCCGTGGATGGGTGAGCGCCTTCTTTCGATCTTCAAACTCATGTGGAGGGAACGCTCTTTCAGGCCGGCAAATGTATCCCTGGGCTTCGGTGCTTGCGCCAACCCTCGCTCTATTTATACACATAAGCGCGCAGTAGCAGGGGACCATGGGCCGAAGCAACGGGTGGGGCGGTCTCTTCGTCGGGCAGCATCGGCACAAGGTCGAATAGTGCCGGATGCGCAACATGTGCCGGATAGTTTTGCCCGGCGCAAAAGTTTAATGGTCCGTTGAAATGCACCGCCGATCGCACTTGGATACGAGCATGATGCGCGGCGTCTTAATGGTGTTGTTTTGCCTTATGGGTATGCTGCCTCTCCTGTCGCAACATGGCAAAGTGGCGCAACACGTGGCCTCGCTTCGGTCTAGTGGCGAAGTCTTTCAACCACATGCGCCTCTATTGCGCGCGGGTGCCGAGGGTGCGTCCGTTCGTTCCATGGCCGAAGAGGCCGAAGCCTTGGTATTGGCAGATGATGTGCTGGATCTTCTGCGGGTACAGCGGCCCAAACATGTTGTCTTTTCCATTCCGCATGGTGAACGTATCCTGGAGATCGAGCTATATCAGGTGGATCCCTTCAATGGCGAAGGCCTGATCACCATCGCTTCGAGCGGGGCCGTTGCGGATGTGCCTTATGGGGTGCATTACCGTGGGGTGGTGGCAGGTTCCGAGAACAGCCTTGCCACCATCAGCATCTTCGATCAAGGCATCATGGGCATGATCGATGATGGCGCTGGCACACTTACCCTGGGCAGGCTGGATGATCGGACCGATGGTATGCATATCCTCTTCGATGCTTCCAGTACCGAAGCTCCACCGGCCTCCTGCGTAACGATCGACGATGGAGGCGGTTATGCACCAGAAATGCTGCTTCCTCCAACCGGTGCACGGAATAACAAATGTGTTCGGCTGTATTGGGAAGTGGATCACGACATACACCTCAACAAGGGCGGCCTGTCCAACACAGTGGTCTTCATTACCGGGCTCTTCCACCAAAGTGCGACCCTCTTCAGCAACGAAGGGATACAGGTGATGCTCTCGCAACTGCACGTGTGGGATGTGCCGGATCCGTTCACTTCCGGCTCCACGCAGGCCTTGCTGCAGCAGTTCGGGCAGGTTCGCACCAGCTTCAATGGTGATCTGGCCCACCTGATCGGTTTCGCAGGCGGTGGTGGCATGGCCTGGCTGAATGGCATCTGCCATACCGAAACGGCCTACCGCATGGCCTACAGTGGTATCACCAGCAGTTACCAGGGAGTGCCCAGCTACAGTTGGAGTGTGCAGGTGGTCACGCATGAACAGGGACATCTCCTGGGATCCCGCCATACCCATGCCTGCGCATGGAACGGAAACGATACCCCGATCGATGGGTGTGGGCCAGCGGCCGGTCTCCTGGAGGGTGATTGTGCTCCAGGACCCGTTCCTCCAACATCTGTGGGAGGCACCATCATGAGCTATTGCCACCTCGGCGGCAACAACATCCAGTTCGGCAACGGCTTCGGCTCGCAACCCCGCAATGTCATACAGAACACCATCGCAGCAGCGGATTGCATCTCCAGCTGCGGGCCCGCCACATGCTCCCCACCAGCGGATCTGTTGGTGAATGATCTCACACCGAATTCCGTGGCGGTATCATGGTCCGCTGTGGAAGGGGCAGTGGGCTATGGAGTGGAGCACCGCGCGGTAGGGGACAGTGACTGGACGGCGGAATCTGGCATTTCCGGTACCGATCATGAACTCACCGGTCTTGTGGCGCTACCCCACGAACTTCGCGTGATCGCGATCTGTGCGGATGGCTCCAATGTCCATTCGGAGACCATCTCATTCACCCCACCTGCTTTGATCATGAATACCACTGAACACGAGGATCGAGCGCTGAAGGTGTTTCCCAATCCGGTGAAGGATCGGATGCAGCTGGAGGTAGCGGGCTGGTCCGGCGCAATGGAATATGTGATCACCGATGTTTTGGGAAGGATGATGGACCATGGCTCTTTGACCATTATGGATGGTGCTATCCCGATGATCGAGACCGGAATGCTGGCCCCGGGTGTCCATACGCTGGTCTTGCGCCAGACGTCTGGTGAACGCCATGTGCGTTTCGTGAAGGAATAATGGATCCAGCCTATTTCCTCACCTGCTGAAATCACCGTTCTGCCAAGCTTGCAGGAACTGTGCCCACGCGATCGGGTTGAACAGGTTGATGCTCGGAGTACCACCAGCGTAGTACAGACGTGTTTGATCCAGGGCCATCTGGTATTGGAAGCTTTGGTAGGCGTCCGGCCCAAGGTTCTCCATGCGTTGCACCATTTCCGCAGCAGAGAGGTTCTTCATCGCCAGCTGGTAGTCATCATCGGGCAACTTCAAATTCAGGAAAGCCTCCCTGAATTGCTCGCGTGAGGGCCATGGATACACCGAGATCTCCTTCAACTGGATGGTATCGCGGCTCATCACATGGATCATGGAATACTTGTTCTCCTCCAGGTCCGTAGGTACAACATACTGCGATCGCTGGAAACCCACCGCGGAGAAAAGAATGGTATCACCTTCCTGCGCCACGAAGCTGAAATAGCCGAACACATCGCTCATGGTGCCCCGGTAGGTGTTCTTCACGAGTATGTTGGTGAATGGTACCGGTTGCAAACTATCGGTGACCACCACGCCGCTGAATTGCACCAACTGCGGTTCTCTTGCCGGGTCCTGAGCATGCAGGAACGTTGTGCAAAGCAGAAATAGGGAAAGGGTAAGGGCACGCATCCACTGCAAATCTATCATCCTTCCACACGCAAAGCCCGTTCCCTTATTGCCGAGGCCAGCGCCCAACGTCTAGTTTTGAGTTCCCATCCACCTTCTACCATGCGCTATTTAACATGCCTTGCTCTCCTTTCGATCGCCTTGGTCTCCCATGCGCAAGTGGTGATAACACAGGCTGATATGCCTGCGGTGAACGATACCTTGCCATACCGTACCGCTGCACCTTCGGACATCGATGTCTCGATCACCGGTGCGGACATGATCTGGGATCATTCGGCACTCAGCCATCTTGAAGAGGATGCGGACCTCATGGTGCCGGTGGCAAGCACTCCGCTGGCCTACCAGTTCTACTTCAACAACCCCATCCTCTATCCTGAGCATGATGCTGACCATGCCATGCAGGGCATGGATCTCAGCTTTCAAGTACTTACGGTGGAGAATGTGTACGATTATTACAAGAACGGGCCCGCTGGATACCGGAACGTGGGCTTCGGCGCCAATGTGAACGGTGTGCCGATGTCCATCCGCAGGCAGCCCGTGGATCGCATCTATACTTTCCCGTTACAATCCGGTGATGTGGATTCTTCATTCAGCGCCTGGGAGGTGGACATTCCCAACATGTTCTTCTTCCGGCAGGAGCAGTGGCGGAAGGATACCGTGGATGGCTGGGGAACACTCATTCTGCCCTCTGGTACCTATGAGACCATCCGTGTAAGGACCGAATTGGAGCGGTACGATTCCATCTACATTGCCCAATTGAGCAACGGATTTTCGATCAACGAGCCGTTGGTGACGGAGTACAAATGGCTCGCTCCCGGAATAGGCCGGCCAGCGCTCGTGGTCACCACCGTGGATGGCGCCCTTGTGTCCGTACAGTACCATCATGAGGACATGAGTACGACCGTGCAGGCTCATTCTCATGCCGGAGGTGCCGTGTTCCCTGTACCTGCGCAGGATCTGTTGCGTGTGCGCCCACCTTATGGCATGCACGGTCTAATGCGCATACGGGATCAGCAAGGGAAGATCCTGGGTGGATCACAGATGATCAACGGGAGTGATGTCATCACCATTGATATCAGCGGAATACCGGATGGCATCTACTTTCTGGAGCTGGAGGGGGAAAGCTCTTGGAGCAAGCGCTTCAGTGTGATCCGGTAACATGCCGCTCATACCTTTTGGCCTACCGTTCACCCATATTAGTGAATAGGTCGCGGCCAGGTGGGTAACTTCGCCAACCGCTTTCAGAAAGCCATCGATCCAACATGAAGAACATCGGCCTCATCATCACCCTGGGTGTACTGTTACTGATAGCACTTTGGTTCGGAGGATTCTACAACTCACTCGTGGGTCTCAACGAAGAGGTGGCCCAGCAATGGAGCAATGTGGAGAATGCCTATCAGCTTCGTGCGGATAAGACGCAGAATTTGGTGGAGACCGTTCGCGGCGCGGCCAATTTCGAACGCGGAACACTCACCGATGTGGTGGAAGCCCGCTCCCGGGCCACCAGCGTGAATGTCAATGCCGGAGATCTTTCACCGGAACAAGTCCAGCAGTTCGAACAGGCGCAGGCCCAGTTCAGCAGTGCGCTTTCGAGGCTGTTGGTCACTGTGGAGCGTTATCCGGAATTAAGGGCTGTGCAGGCGTTCCGGGATTTCCAGGCCCAGTATGAGGGCATGGAGAACCGCATCGGCGTGGAACGGCGCAAGTTCAATGAGGTCGCACGCCAGTACAACACGCGCATCAAACGATTCCCCGGTAACATGCTTGCCGGCATGTTCGGTTTCGAGGAGAAAGGCTATTTCGAAGCCAGGGAAGGCACCGACCAGGCCCCCACGATCTCATTCGACTAGGCATTGACGGCAGAGGATTTTTTGACCGAAGAAGAGCGGCGGGCCGTAGCGGCCGCGATCGGAGAGGCCGAGAAGCATACCTCCGCGGAGATCCGTGTGCACCTGGAGGACCACATAGAAGAGGATGTCCTGGACCATGCCGTCTTCATATTCGAAGAGTTGGGCATGCACCGTACCGTGCTTCGCAATGGTATCCTGATCTACATCTGCGTTGCGGACAGACAGATGGCCGTTATCGGGGATAAAGGGATCAACGAGAACACCCCCCCAGGCACCTGGGAGGAGGTGATAGCCATCATGCGCACCCATTTCGCCGAACGCAGGCATGCCGAAGGGTTGAAGCTGGCTGTGGATAAGGTGGGCAGGCTGGCCGCTGAGTTCTTCCCTCGCTCGAAGGATGATCACAATGAACTCTCCAATGAAGTGAGCTTCAGCCGGAAATGAAGAGACTTCTGCTGCTGCTATCACTCGCCGTACTTGCCTGGCCTGTTGCTTCGCAGTTCGATTGCTCCCTTACGGCGCCGCCAAAAAGTCAACAGGATAAGCTGGTATGGCAGTATACCGGCTTCTTGACTCCTTCGGAGGAGCAACGCCTCAATGGCAAGCTCACCGCTTTTGCAAGGGAAACGAGCAACCGCATTCTGGTATTGGTAGTGGATACCCTATGTGGTCTTCCCGCTTCGGATCTGGCCTTTGAAGTGGGGGAGAGGTGGGGCATCGGCAAGGCCGGTTTCGATAATGGTCTTGTGATCCTGATCAAACCCACCGGGCCGCCAGGCCAGCGCGATGTGTTCATTGCCACCGGTTATGGTCTGGAAGGAGCGATCCCGGACCTTACGGCGAAGCGTGTGGTGGACAATGAGATCCTTCCGCGGTTCCAGGAGCAGCGGTATTTCGCCGGGCTGGACCGCGCCACGGACATGCTGATGGCCATGGCAAAGGGGGAGTTCGATGAGCGCAGCTATGATGAAAAGAGCGCTCCCACAGGTGCATTGGTCATGTTCCTGGTGATCATGCTCATTGTATTCCTTTCCTGGCGTGGCCAGGTGAAGCGCTACGCCACCCGGAACAACGTCGATTTCTGGACCGCCATGATCCTGCTGAGCCAGATGAACAAGAGACATCACCGCGGTGGTGGTTTCGGAGGCTTTGGCGGCGGAGGGGGTTTCGGTGGCGGAGGCTTCGGTGGTTTTGGTGGTGGTGGTTTCGGAGGCGGCGGCGCGGGTGGCCGCTGGTGATCTTCTCGCGTTTTGGGCTTGAGCAAATGGATATGGGCTGGTGTGGGCTTCGCGCTCGATGGACTGCGCGGTGCCATCATCGGCCTGATCATCGGTACCATTCTCGATCATCTCGGTGAGCGACGCCGGGAGAAGCAGCACGAGGGTGCCCGCCCTGATCCGCGTGCCCCGCAAGGTGACATCATCACGAGTCTGGTGGTGCTTACCGCCGCGATCATGAAGGCCGATGGAAAAGTGACGCATCGTGAATTGGACCATGTGCGGCGATTCTTCGTGGCCCAGTTCGGGATCATGCGCGCTGGGGAATTGCTCATCGTGCTCCGCGATGTACTCAAACAGGACGTTCCGGTGGAGGAGGTATGCACGCGGAACCGGGAATACATGCCATACCCGGTACGCCTGCAGCTAATGCATTACCTGGTGGGCCTGGCGCATGCGGATGGGCGCATGGAACGGCCGGAGCTGCAGTTGCTCGAACGGATGGCCGCATACATGGGCATCAGCGCGCGCGACCTGGGTTCGTTAAGCGCCATGTTCCGTATGGGGGACCCCAGCGCCGCGTATGATGTGTTGGAAATACCACCAGATGTCCCCGATGATGAAGTGAAGAAGGCCTACCGCCGCATGGCCGTGAAATACCATCCGGACAAAGTGGCGCAGCTGGGTGAGGACGTACAGAAGGCCGCCGAGGAAAAATTCAAGAAAGTGCAGGAGGCCTACGAGACCATAAAGAAACAGCGGGGCATGAGCTGATGGCCGCGGATCAGGCGCGCATCGCACGTTTCATCACCGAAACATCCTGCAGCACACGCTCTTCCCCGAACTCCGCGATCAGCCGCATGAGCAAGGCCGCGGTGGCGGTGGCATCGGAACATGCTCTATGCTGGGCCTCGAAAGGGATGCCGAAGTACCTGCAGAGGCTACCCAGGTTGTAATGGGACAGGTTGGGCACCAGTTGCCGGGAAAGTCTTTCGGTACAAAGCGTGCTCGGCTGGAATGAGAGGCCTGTACGCGCGAACTCATGGTCCAATGCCGTGATATCGTAGCGTGCGTTGTGTGCCACGATCACCCTGTCCTGTGTCAAAGTGGCCAGCGAACGTGCCACTTCAGGGAAGAATGGTGCATCCAGAAGCATATGCTCGGTGATCCCCGTGAGCCTGCGGATGAATGGTGGCAAGGGCGTACGCGGGTCCACCAGCGTTTCCCAGACAAGGCGTTCTTCATCCCCATCGAATACCACCACCGCCACCTCGATCACTCTGCCTTCGCACGGATCACCACTCGTGGTCTCCACATCCAACACCGCGTATCGCTCCGTCATGCGGCCTTGATACGCAGCATCTGTCGCCGGGTTTCCTTCAATTGAAAAAGAGCACCTGTCCATCCTGATCAATGCGCACCAAAGAAAGCGATCGATCCCCATTCCGTGATCATGTGCTGGATAAGAACGCACTGTTAACTTTCGCGCCCCATTCATTGCCCATGTTGCTGGAGACCAAGGCCGAAACCAGGCTGGCCACGCTGGAGTGGCACACCAAGAACATCCTTCTTATCCGTTTTAAAAGGGAACTGCCCATGGATCTTGCGGGTGTGGAAGAGGTTTTGAGCGAGCGTGTGCGCATGTGCAGCGGATGCAAGGTGGGCGTGCTGGTGGTGCTTCCGGAGGATATGGATGCGGACATTCGTGTAAGCGTCACAGACCATGGCGTTTGGGTGGACGATATCACATTCGCTGAAGCCACCGTGGGCCCACTGGTGTACCAGACAAGGATGGCGGACCTTTACTATGCGCATTTCCCGCAGTCCTTCCCAACGGCGATCTTCACTTCAGAAGAAGAGGCGCTGGCATGGCTGGAGCGGATCATGGAGGGGGAGGCCGGGGAATGAGGTCGATCTACTCCTTCTTCTTCAGGACCCTGGCGGGCTGGCATATCGAAGATCACAGGCCGAAAGACCTGGAACGGTATATCGTGGTCGTGGCCCCGCACACCAGCAACTGGGATTTCTTCGTAGGCCTTTGTGTGCGAAGCCTGGCAGGCATGGGGGATGTGAAGTACCTGGCCAAGGACAAACTGTTCAAAGGCCCCTTCGGATGGATCTTCAGGGCATTGGGCGGATATCCGGTGGATCGGAGCAGACACAATAACATGGTGGATGCCGTGGTGGCCATGTTCGAGCGTGGCGAGATCCATAAGATAGCCATAACACCGGAAGGCACCCGCAGGCACCAACCGAATTGGAAGACCGGTTTCCACCGTATAGCCACAGGTGCAGGCGTACCGGTTATCCTGGGTACGTTCGATTATCCGGCGAAAAAAGCGGTACTCAGCGATGTATTCCCCTTGACGGATGATGTGGAGGCCGATATAGAACGGATGAAAGCCTGGTTCAGGCCGCATAAGGGCCGTAACCCGGAAGATGGGATCCGCTAGATCCAAGATCGGTATGGCTATTGCCTATGGTTCGCGCACCTGTTGAAATGAAGACCCTACTCTCCATGATCATGGTAATGGCGCTGGTGATCCCTGCCGCCTCCCAGAAGACGTTCCCCACCATGACCGGGGAAATGGCCAATGGCCAGGAACTCACCCTGCCGCGCGATCTTACCCGCAAACACACCATCATTGGCCTGGCATACAGCCCCAAGGCTTCATCGCATCTGGAAGAGTGGCTCGAACCGGCCTACCTGCGCTTTGTGGCCCAGCATGGTCTGTTCGCAGGTGAGTATGATGCCGATATCTATTTCATACCCGTGTTCGTTGGGTTGAACAAGTCCGCTTATGAGCCTTCTTTGAAGAAATTCAGGAAAAGTGCCTCACCGGAGATCGAGCAACACGTGCTGTTCTCCAAGGAGGATATGGCGCCGGTAAAAGAGATCCTGGATCTGGATGAAAAGGACATACCGTACTTTTTTGTACTGGACCGCAGTGGCCGAGTGATCCACCGCACTCAGGGAGCATTCAGCGAAGACAAGCTGGAGGCCATAGAAAATGTGCTGTTGGATTAGAGCGTCTATTTTTGCAACCTCACCATCAACAGAACATGATACTTCCGATCACATTCTCGGCCTTCATCGGCCTGGCCCTCACCGCTTGCGGAACCTCCAATGAGAATAGGGGGGAAGGCATCGTGGCCGCTTCCACAGGAACCAAGACCGAACAGAATAAAGTGAAGGACAACAACGATGGCATCTATGCCAAGATCAAGACGAACCGCGGCATGATCACCGTGAAGCTCGAACACGAGAAAGCACCGATGACAGTGGCCAATTTTGTGGGGCTGGCGGAAGGCAAGGTGAAGAATTCAGCGAAACCCGAAGGCACACCTTATTTCGATGGGATCAAGTTCCACCGCGTGATCCCCGACTTCATGATCCAGGGTGGGGATCCAACAGGCACTGGCACCAGCGGCCCAGGCTACAAATTCACCGATGAGATCCACCCGGACCTCAAACACGATCGGCCCGGCACCTTGAGCATGGCCAATGCGGGACCCGCCACCAATGGCAGCCAGTTCTTCATCACGCACAAGGACACGCCGTGGTTGGACGGCCGCCACGCCGTTTTCGGCTATGTCACCGAAGGCCAGGATGTGGTCGATGCCATCCAGCAGAACGATGTGATGGAGACCGTGCGGATCGAGCGCGTCGGCAAGGCCGCCAAGGAGTGGGATGCCATGAAAGTGCTGGATCAGCACAAGGACAAATTCAGCTCTTCGGGCCGCTAAGTCTTGGACCACTTTTTCCGGAGCGCCGCCCCTTGAACGGGCGGCGTTTGTTATTGTGGCCTCCGGCTCCGGGAGGTATGTATTCCGGACCCTTTGGCGCACCTTCCGGCAGCGGCATCTTCTTCACCTCATAACCAATGAGGGTCTCTATGCGCCCGAATTCGCGCATCTGCTTCTCATTCACGAAGGTGATCGCCTTGCCTTTGCGTTGCGCACGTGCGGTGCGTCCCACACGGTGCACATAGTCCTCCGGGTCGCGCGGCACATCGTAGTTGATCACCAGGTCGATATCATCTATGTCTATGCCCCTGCTCACCACATCGGTGGCCACCAGCACCCGCAGTCTCCGGTTGCGGAAGGAGAGCATCACTTCCTCCCTTTCGCTCTGTTCCAGATCGCTGTGCATGCCGCGCGCCTGGAAGCCTTTTTTCTGCAGGTGGCGCGTAAGGTTCCGCACTTCCACTTTGCGACCTGCGAAGATCACTATGCTGGTAGCGGGATCGGTGCGTAGTACATGCTCGAGCATTTCCGCTTTCTGCATGTCGAACACGACATAGGCCTGCTGCTCCACGCCCTCCGCGGGCTTGCTCAGCGCAATGGTGATCTCCGCCGGTTCGTACAATATCTCCTTGGTAAGCTGGCGGATCTGCGGCGGCATGGTGGCACTGAAGAGCAAGGTTTGCCGCTCCTTCGGCAGGAAAGAGATGATCCGTTTGATATCATCGATGAAGCCCATGTCCATCATGCGGTCCGCTTCATCGAGCACAAGGAATTCCAGACCCTTCAAGGGAACATAGCCCAGGTTGAGATGGCTCATGAGTTTGCCGGGGGTGGCGATCACCACTTCCACACCGCCGGTAAGGGCCTGCTTTTGTTGATCGAATGAGGACGCATCACTGCCGCCATACACGGCCACTGAAGTGATCGGTGTGAAATAAGCCACGGCCTGCAACTGCTGGTCTATCTGTAGGGCCAATTCGCGTGTGGGTACAACGATCAGCGCGCGAATGGAATTCGGTTCCCGTGGCTTGTACCCGGTTATGATGTCGATCATCGGCAGCAGAAAGGCGGCCGTTTTTCCGGTTCCGGTCTGTGCGCAGGCTATAAGATCCCTGCCTTCCAAGGCCACGGGAATGGCCTGCTGTTGTATCGGGGTGGGTACCTTGATGTTCATGGCATCAAGGCCATCCAGCAGGTCCTCGCTCAACCCCAGCGTTCTAAAATCCATTGGCACGGCACCTTGGTATTGTTCCTTACGGTGCGGGGCCGAAGTTAGGATCCTCCGCGTGGACGGCCTTAGATCGCCTGGCGCAATACCTGTTTGTCCGGGATGAATTCCAGCACCAACATGGTGTGGCCATTGTGTTCCATCCGCAGGGTGCCATTGAGTTGCTGCGCAAGTGTCTGTATCAATTCATGGCCGAAGGAGGCCGTATTCCCGCACAGGATCTTCTCAACACCCAATGCATTGTCCGTGTATTGTAACTCGTAGCCGGCATCCAGAGCCTTCACACCAAGGCGCACGTGTCCGGCATCCTGGTCTTTAAACGCGTGCTTTATGGAGTTGGTGATCAGTTCATTCACCAACAGGCTCAGTGGAAGCAAGGTTTCCAGAGGGAATGAAGGTAGGTTGGTATCCACCGTTATGGAAACCTTGTCATGCACGCCATGCGCTACAAGGATCCTGCGGCCCAAGGTCTCAAGATGGACCCGCAGTGAAGGGCTCAGTTCCGTGGTGCGCCGGTAGATATGTTCATGCACCATGGCCATGGAACGGATACGGCCCTGCGCCTCCTTCATGATGCGCACGGCACCTGGATCGGTGAGGTCACTGGCCTGCATATTGAGCAGGCTGTCCACGATCTGCAGGTTGTTCTTGATCCGGTGGTGGATCTCCTTCAACACAATTTCCTTCTCCTCTTCATTGAGGATGCTTTCGGCCAGGCGCATGTTCTGGCGCTTCAGTTCGAGCACCTTCGCGCTGATCTCCTCATTCTGCCTGCGGATCACCTCGTTCTTGCGCTTCGAACGCCGCATCATCCGTAACGCATACCTGCTGGTGATGAAGAGCGCCACGGCCAGGATGAGCAGGCAGGAGAGCAGTGCCATGAGGTAGCGGTTGGAGCGTTGTTGTCCAGCGATCAACTCTTCCTGCTGCGCGTTCTGATCCCGCAGCACCTCATTGTCATGTTCCTTCTTGTCCAGTTCATGGACCACTTGCAGGTTGGCAAGATCGGTCATGTTCCGGGCCACATTGAACGAATCCTCCACGGCCTTGATCCGTTGCAGTTGGTGTAAGGCCAATTGCCAGTTCTTCTGTTCCAGCGTTATCTCGTAACGCATCCGCAGCATACGCATACGCCAGTCATGGTGTTCATGGTCCGTTATCAACGAACCGGCATCCTTCAAGGCCAGCTCGGCTTGCTTTGTTGAACCGATCGCGAGCAATGCTCTGGCGTGATCCATTTTCAGCGTGAAACGATCGGCAGTGGTCCCTTCCTCATCCAATACACGCGATGCTTTTGTCAGGAAGGGGAACGCATCCGCCGCCTTGTTCTGATCCAGCAGGATCCTTGCGAGAAGTTGGTGCCCACGTGCCGCATTGAGTACGTCCCCATGCGTGGCACAGGATCCATGCAAGGTGGCTATCGTGGTCTGTGCATCGGCATGCAGACCGGCCGCCACCATGATCCGTGCAAGGTGGATACGGGCCTCAGCAAGGGGTGCAGGCGACTGGAGTGGTTGGAGTAGGGCCACCGCTCGGCGCGCTTCCATTACGGCCTGATCCATGCGTCCGGTGTGCATATAGGCTGTGGCCAGGTCCTGGAGCAGGAGGGAAAGTGTGAAAGCATCGCTGATCGGAGCGGCCAGCTCAATGCTGCGCAACGCGGATCGCAGCATCCGATCATACTGGCCGGCACGCCCAAAGGCTTGCGTTCGGACCTGTAATGTTCTCAGGAGTAGTTGTTGATCACCTGCTCCTTCTGCGATGACCATGGCCTGTTGGGCGTGATCGAGAGAACCGTTGGGATCGGTATCCAACAAGGTGGTGGCTATCAGCAGCAACTCCGAAGGGGACTTTCCCACAGCCGCTGTATGTGCGGAACCAACTGAGGTCGCAGGTAATCCGTTGAGAACGAGAAGGAAGTATAGAATGTATGGTTTCATGTGATGCACCCGCCCTTGTACGTGAAAGTGTCCGGGTTGTTACGCGCAGCGGAATGGGGCTTTTGAGTTGGCAGTCCTAGGAACGATGGTAGGAAAATGTGGCACGATCGCCCGGCGTCAATTACTTTAGCCGCGACGCCAAAACTTAAATCACGCGGCATGCTTCGACTTGTACGTTCACTGTTGGCCGGACTTCTGATCATTGGCTCTGGTGTTTGGCTGGAAAGCCATGCCCAGCTCTGTGTGCCACCGGAGGTCAACTATTACTTCGAGGGGGATTGCCAGATCGGAGAGTTCTACATCATGCTGGACATCACGTCGCTTGGTGATGCGCCATCGCTTACCGTGGAATACACCTATTTCGGCTTCACAGAATCCTTCCCTGGGGTTTCCACAGGGATCTTCCAGCTGGGACCTTTCTACATCGACGAGATCGTGGATGTGGAGGTGATCCATGATGGCGATCCCGCATGCAACGTGCAGTTCATGGATCTTGAACCTGCGGCCGGTTGCCCCATACTGGTAGCATGCGGTGCACCACCGGTGACCATGAATTATTGTTATGGCAACAACGAGGTAGCCAGCTGGAGCTTTGAAGGCCTGGGTGATGGATCGCTGATGATCACGTTCCAATCCGGCACGATCGAATCGAGTGCATTCGATGTACTCACCATCTACGATGGGCCGGACGATACTTATCCCATCCTCTTTCAGCACACATTATTCGCGCAGTTCGATCTAACCGGCTTGAGTGTTGTGAGCAGTGCCAACTTCATTACCATGACCTTGACCACCGATATAAGCGTGAGCTGCCAGAGCGGTGGGCAGACCGAATGGTCCTGGCAGGTGGCATGCCTGGATTGCGCCATGCCCCAAGCGTCGGTGGAGGTGGTGCCCGATTGTGATCAGCAACAGTTCTCCCTGGAGGTGGACATCACTTCCGTTGGGGATGCTTCCACCGCGCAGATCCAGTACACCTCATCCGGTGGCACAGAGACATTATCCGGTCTCGGTGTAGGGATCACAACATTGGGTCCATTCCCTTTGGGTGAGATGGTGCAGGTAAGCGTGCTCCATGAGTTCGATGGGCTTTGCGTGGTGGACCTTGGATCATTCACGAATACACTTTGCCCATTGCATGTGGTGTGCGGCGAACCCAACATTGAAGAGAACTATTGCTATGGGAACAACGATTCCCAGGAATGGCTTTACCAATTGATCGGCAATGATGGTTCCCTCTACCTGCAGTTCAATACGGGCATGATCGAATCCAACACATGGGATCAACTGACCATTTATGATGGACAGGATGCCAATGCTCCGATCCTTTGGAGCCACGATTCCTTCCAGACCATCGACCTTACAGGAGTAGCGGTCACATCCACAAGTGGGTACCTCTATATGACCATGAGTTCCGATGGTGTGATCAGCTGCGCGAGCAACTCCTCCTGGGAGTGGGAATGGGTGGTGACCTGTTTGGATTGCAGCCCTCCTGTGGCCAGCTTCTCCATAGTTCAGGATTGCGACAACTTCCAGTACTATATCGATGTGAACCTGAGTTCATTGGGCAGTGATCCCGAGCTTCTCATCACCAATACGGGCGGAGCTCCGGAAGTATCGGCTACGGCACCGGGCAATGTGCTCGTGGGTCCATTCACCTCCGGAGAGGAAGTGCAGCTTACGCTGGTTAACGACCAGAACAACCTGTGCAATGTTACTTCCGCGATGATGGTGAACCCCCTGTGCCCCACGATCGTGTGCGGTACCGAGCCCTTGGTGGAGACCTATTGCTATGGCGGTAACGAGGATATGGCGTGGGCCTATGCCATACCCGGTACGGGCACCATACATCTCCAATTCAACCGGGGCACCATGGAAAGCAGCAACTGGGACAGGATCCGCATCTATGATGGTCCGGACAACAATTCGCCCCTGTTGTTCGTGCATGATCAGACCACCACGGTGGATCTTGGCCCTCCCGGCAGCGCCATAAATGGGCCGGGTACTTTCTACTATTCTGTGGTTGTTGTGAGCACCGGCCAGAATCTATACATGGAACTGGAGTCCGACGGCATCATCCACTGCAATGGCAGCAGTACCTATGACCCCATGGAGTGGGAGGTGAGCTGCATGGGTTGTGTGCCTCCGGGGGTGGAATATGTGCTGGTGCCGGATTGTGAGCATCTCACCTATTCCGCTGTGGTGGAAGTAGCTGGTGTGGCAGGTGATCTGGGACTGCAGATAACAGAGATGACCACAGGTGAAAGCGTGAATGCAACAGGTGCGGACACATTCACCTTCGAACCTTTCGGGCTTGATACTGTGATCAGCTTCCAGGTGGTGGACATGGACAATTCCAACTGCACCTACGACAGTGGTCCGCTGGTGTTCGAGCGTGAGGATTGCATCATCCGCAGCTGCGGTATAGACAACTATGAGTTGTGCTACGAGAACAATGAGGATCGCTGGTACACCTACCAGGCCGATGCTGAGACGCCGATCGTGATCCACTTCCTGCAGGGCCACCTGCTTCCCGGTGATTATGTGGTGGTGTACAATTCCGCCACGGGCGGGCCATCCGATGCGGTGCTCTACCAGGGCAACAACTTCGGTGACATGTCCGGTATCACCATCGCATCCGATAACGAGGATCATTTGCTCACCATGCGGGTAAGATCATCTGCCACCGGTTCTTGCGATGATGGAACAGCTGTCTATGACCTGCGCTGGGTCGTGGGCTGCGGAGATGTGGGCATCTCAGAGACCGCGGTGGGTGCCTTCAGCATGTTCCCCAATCCTACGAATGGACAGTTGACCATACAACTCGGCGAGACCGGGCAGGGGCCGGTATGGATCCGTGTTATGGATATGAGTGGCCGCATGATCCGCGAAGAGCGTGTGAATGGCTTCACAGGCTTCACCACCACGCTTGATCTTGGCGCTTTGCAAAGCGGCCAATACCTGGTGCATCTAAGCAACGATCAGTGGGTGGGCATTCGCCCGCTGCAGATCGTGCGTTGATCCCATAATGACCCCAGCGAAAGCCCGGCCATGAGG
>JAEZCB010000086.1 GCA_023412755.1 Bacteroidota bacterium | reverse complement strand
ATCCTGCTGGATACCGCAACACCGTTGGATGATGGCGGCCCGCCGTTGCTGCATACGCGCCTGGCGGTGCGGGGGGCTGGTGGGGGGTGATGGGGGTTGCTCCCCTCTCCAAGATCTTCCCTCTCCTCGGGACTTGATCATTGGCTATTGATCATTGGCTATTGATCCTTCCCGAAGGGCGGGCGAATTCCTGTCAGGGCGTGGCTTCGCTTGCAAGTCCGCGATCGCTGCGCGCTCTTGCGGGCTTTCCAGCTGCGCCACTTACGCGGTTCCGGTGGTAGCGAGATGATCGCGTCCCATGAAAAAGTTCATGTTCCGATCGTCCTTCCACTTGATCATTGGATATTGGACATTGGCCATTGATCATTCCCGATGGGAGGGTTTTGCAACTTGATCATTGGTTATTGATCATTGGTTATTGATCATTCCCGAAGGGCGGGCGAATTCCTGTCAGGTCGTGTCGTAGTTTATCCTGAGTGTAGTCGAAGGGCTTGCAAGGCCCGGCCAGCGATCCGGGAATTTCCATTCATCATTCATAATCGGAAATTGGATATTCAATATTTCCCGCAGGGCCGGGGCTTTCCAGCTGCGCCACTTACGCGGTTCGTGTTGGCCATTGGGTTTTCAGGCTTGATCCATAAGTCAGGGTATAGCCTGAAATGGCAGCCGAATTCGTCAGGCTTTGTCCTGACCATACTCCTCATGCGCTCAGTCCCGCTGGGGACATGATGCTGGTAGGAATACCGTAACACCAGTCTCTTAAGTTGCCGTGAGTACGCGATTGGTTGGGGACATCGCGCGCGATGCCACCAGAACTGGGGACCTGCCCATCACCGCAGATCTAAAATTACGTTTTAAAATTGCGGTCGATCGCATCATCTTCATATGCCGACCAGTCCCAGAGGGTCCGCCGTACGGCGGACTTAATGTCGGTAGAAAACGATACCCCCCACATGGATATCGTGCCTTGAGGTACGAATCCTTGTGCTCTCAGCCGTGGAATGAAGGTCCCGTACCTACGGCACGGTAACTTTCGACACAGCCCAGTCCATACCACCGCCACATACCTTTACGCTATGCTGTTGAGATGGATCCCTTTCCTATTCCTGTTGCCATTGGTCGCCTGTTCTCCTCAGGAACTCCAGACCATATTAGGCGGCACCGGCGAACTGTCCGAGCGTGAAGTGGCCGATGGATTGAAGGAAGCGCTGCGCATAGGCACGGAGCGCAGCGTGGACAAGGCCGCCGCGCCCGATGGTTTCTGGAACGATCCACGCATACGCATCCCATTTCCGCCGGAGGCCATCGCTGTGCGCAATACGTTGATGGACCTGGGCATGCGCGGCCAGGTGGAGCAGTTCGAGAAGACCATGAACGAGGCCGCGCGGCTGGCAAGCAGGGAGGCGGTAACTGTGTTCGTGACCGCCGTGAATGGCATGACCATACAGGATGCATTCTCCATTCTGCGGGGCGGGGATCATGCGGCCACCAACTTCCTGCATGCCCGCACCCACGAAAGCCTGCGGGGACGCTTCCAGCCGATCGTGGAGCAGGCCACTTCGCAGGTGGCGCTGGGCCAGTACTGGCAGCCATTGGCCAATGCGTACAACACCGCCACGATCATCACGGGCCAGGAGGCGGTGGACCCGGACTTGAACGGCTACGTCACCCAGAAGGCGCTGGACGGTCTCTTCCTGCTGCTCGCCGAAGAGGAACAGCGGATAAGGGAGGATCCGGTGGCACGCACCACCACCTTGCTGCAGCGCGTGTTCTCCAGGCAGTGATCCGCGGCTTCCTTACCATGCACCATCGTTGGCCGTTGCGCATCTTTGCCGCTTCTCCGCCATGAACGCCATCACCCTTACCCAGCCCGGCACCCAGCTGCCCGAAAGTGAACTCGTGCTTAATCCCGATGGTTCGGTATATCACCTGGCCATGCGGCCGGAGCAATTGGGAGACCTTGTGCTCATCGTAGGCGACCAGGACCGGGTGGGCATGATCAGTGAACATTTCGATGTGGTGGAACACCAGACCCGGAACCGCGAATTCGTGGCACATACAGGTGTGTTTGGCGGCACGCACATCACGGCACTGAGCACGGGCATCGGCACGGACAACATAGACATCGTGCTCAACGAACTCGATGCCCTGGCCAACATAGACCTGAACAGCCGTACACCCAAGAAGGACCATCGTCAACTACGCATCATCCGCCTGGGCACCTGCGGATCATTGCAGGAGGAGATCCCCTGCGACAGCCGAATAGTGAGTGCTTTCGGTGTAGGTCTGGACAACGTGCTGCACTACTACGCCTACGAGAACACCGATGCCGAGACCAGGTTGCTCAACGATCTGCTGGACCAGACCGAATGGCCGGGCAACCTGCCGCTGCCCTATGTGGCCCAGGGCGACAAGAAACTGGTGGATCTGCTGGGGCATGATAATGCCATTGGCATAACGCTTACCGCAGGTGGATTCTATGGCCCCCAGGGGCGACTGATGCGCGCGGTACCGGCCATTGACGATCTCAATGACAAATTCACGGCGTTCCAGCACGAGGGATTGAAGGCCACCAACTATGAAATGGAGACCAGCGCATTGTATGGTCTCGGTGGCATGCTGGGCCATCGGGTATGTACCGTATGCACCGTGGTGGCCAACCGGCTGCGCAAGGAATACAGCAAGGACCACCATGCCGCGATCCAACGCATGATCGTGGAGGTCTTGGACAGGGCAACGGCTTGATGGAAATGGGGCTATTCAACCGATCGAGAACGTATCCGGACATCAGCAGGAACACCCCTTGTTCCGAATTCGAAGTGGACAATTGGGTGCTCTCGGAATTCATTCTGGAAAAGATCGTTCCTGTGGCAGGCATTCGTCCTTTTCCGTTGAATGAATTGATGCTGATGTGCGCCACGGTATGCAGGTACCGGCCATCGCTCATCTTCGATTGGGGAACGCACATCGGAAAGTCCGCCAGGATCTTCCGCGAAACGATCAAGGCCTTCGGCATACCCTGCCACATCCATTCCATAGACCTGCCGGACGATGTGGAGCATGTGGAACACCCCAATGCGGAGCGCGGCCGCCTGGTGAAGGGACTTGCGGAGGTGACCTTGCACCAGGGTGATGGCGTGACCACCGCGCTGGAGATACTTCGCCGCAACACGAATACCGGCAGCACCCTGTTCTACGTGGATGGCGACCATGCATATGAGAGTGTGAAGCGGGAACTGTCCATGATCCTTGGGGCGGTTCCTTCGGCCGTAGTGCTCCTGCATGACACTTTCATGCAATCTGAAAGTTCTGGATACAACGTGGGTCCCGCCCGGGCCATACAAGAAGTACTGTCAGCGACACCGGGATGGAAGACCATCCGCACAAACACCGGTCTGCCGGGCATGACGTTGGTGCATCCTTCAGCATGATCCCCGAGCCACCCGCGCAGTTGCGGTAATATTGCACGGCCTCCCCGCAGTACACCCCAATGAGCCAGCACCGCATAGTGATCACGCCGGATCCCATGGATCGTGCGTACTGGCGGGACATCTGGAAATACCGGGAACTCTTCTACTTCCTCGCCTGGCGGGACATCATCGTGCGGTACAAGCAGACGGTGATCGGCATCGCATGGAGCCTGCTTCGGCCGCTGATCACTCTGTTGGTGATGGCCTTTCTGGGCTGGCTCTTCAACAGCGAACTGCCTGGCGATGTGCCGCGCCTGCTGCTCGTGGGTGCCGCCACCATGCCCTGGACCTTCTTCAGTACCGCATTCGAAGGCTCGGCCAACAGCCTTATCGCCAACAGCAACCTGCTCACCAAGGTCTATTTCCCACGGTTGATCGTGCCGGCCAGCACGGTGATCGTTTCCCTCATCGACCTGGCCATTTCCTTCGTGCTCCTGTTGATCCTCATGGCCGCGCATGGTTTCTTGCCCGACCATCGTATCCTATACCTGCCGGTCTTCCTGTTGCTGGCGCTTGTGACAGCCCTTGGCGCCGGACTACTTATCGCTGCGCTGAATGTGAAGTACCGGGACTTCCGGCACATCATCCCCTTCATGGTGCAGTTCGGACTTTTCGTTACGCCGGTGGCCTTTTCCAGCGCGGACATCTATGGCAACGAACGCATACCCGCTGCGGTGAAGGTGCTGTACAGCCTCAATCCCATGGTGAGCGTGATCGATGGCTTCCGTTGGTGCCTGCTGCGTGGCGAGACCATGATCCATACCTATGGCTTCATCAGTTCGGCGGTCATCGCCATCCTGCTCCTTGTGGCAGGCATCATCCGTTTCCGCCGCACCGAACGTGGCTTCGCCGATGTGATCTAGAACATGCCCGCACAGGTCATATCCGTGGAACACCTCACCAAACGCTACGTGCTGCGGCACCAGCGTACGGAGCCTTACACCATGCTGCGCGATGTGATCGCCCAAAGCGCACGGCGGCTGGTGAAGCGGGGCCAGCGAAGTCAAGGGAAGGAGGAATTCCTCGCATTGGACGATGTCTCTTTCCAGGTGGAACAGGGCGATCGGCTGGGCATCATTGGGCGCAATGGTGCAGGCAAAAGCACTTTGCTAAAGATCCTTAGCCGCATCGTGGCGCCCACCAAAGGCAGGATAGTGATCGATGGGCGGGTGGCGAGCCTGCTGGAAGTGGGCACCGGTTTCCATCCGGAACTCTCCGGCCGGGAGAACATCTTTCTCAACGGTGCCATTCTCGGCATGTCTCGCAGTGAGATCGCCTCGAAATTCGATGAGATCGTGGCCTTCGCTGAAGTGGAGCGCTTTCTGGATACACCTGTTAAGCGCTACAGCAGCGGCATGTACGTGCGCCTGGCCTTCGCGGTGGCCGCGCACCTGGAGCCGGAGATCCTCATCGTGGATGAAGTGTTGGCCGTGGGCGATGCCGCCTTCCAGCGGAAATGTCTGGGTAAGATGGAGGCGGTTTCAGGCGAAGGCCGCACCATACTCTTCGTGAGCCACCAGATGGATGCGGTGCAGCGGCTGTGCAATAAGGGGCTGTTGCTGAACAAAGGGAAAGCGGTGGCTTCCGGGCCGATCGCATCGGTGGTCACCAGCTACCTCAGCAGCGATACCGGTTCCGCCGGAAGCTTCACCTTCGATCCACCAACAGAGCCTACTGGGGGCCGTGTGGGATCCCTGGCGATCCATGACCGCGATGGTGGACCGTTGGATGAAGTGCCCGTCGGTGCGCATTGGGAGGCCCGGATCCGCTTCGTTCTGGACAAGCCATTTGAAGGTGCGGTGATCGCATTGGGCATCAGCACCATGCTGGACCTGCCTATCCGCACCACCTGGAGCAAACCGGCATCCCTGGGTCCGGGCCGGTACGAAGCCATTTTCGTGAACGATGGCACCCACCTCACCAGCGGCCGTTACAAGCTGGTGATCGGGCTTTCTGAACAGGGCCGGGTGTTGCACTACCTGCCAGAGGAAGCGTCACTCACCATTTCAGAGATCAGCACACTCACCGGTGATGATCGCATAGTGAACCTGAAAAGCGGCCTGCTGGTGAACCAGATGGCCACTTCCATAAACCGATTGGACTGATGTTCTTCCCTGAACGCATCACCATGATCCGTCCAGGGGACAAGGTGCTGGAGATCGGGCCGGGTGCCGATCCCCATCCCCGCTCGGACGTGTTGCTGGAGATGGAATTCACTGATCCAGTTGAGTATCGGAAACAATTCGGCCATGAACGGCCATTGGCCACGGACAAGGAACTGGTGCTCTATGATGGCCACACATTCCCCTTCGAGGATGGTGCCTTCGACTATGTGATCTGTTCACATGTGGTGGAGCATGTGCCGGATGTGGACCACTTTGTAAGGGAGATCTTCCGTGTAGGCAGAAGAGGTTACTTCGAGTATCCATTGTGTTATTATGAATACCTGTACAATTTCGATGTGCACCTGAATTATGTGAAGTTCAACAACGGAGTATTGTACCACATGAAGAAGACCGACACACCGTTGGAACATTTCCGCCCGGTACAGGAATTCTTCGCAGCCTCTCTGGCCAAGGGATACAGCCGCACCTTGAATGACATGCTCACTTACTTCATGGAAGGTTTTGAATGGGACGCCCCCTTCCCCATCCGGCACGCAACGCACCTGGGCATGGTCTGCCACTCCAGCAATGAACTTCCGCCGCTCAGGCTCCAGGAGCGACCTTTGCATACCTATGGGCCCAAACGGCTGCTGCGTGAATTGCTCCGATCCATCCGGCTGCGTGGATCCTATTGAATTCGAATGAAACGATTGCACCTGGGCTGCGGCCAACGCTACTTCGAAGGGTATGTCAACATAGACTACCCGCTCACCGAACATACTGTGCAGACCACCTCGGTGGCGGATGAGTTCCATGACCTGCTCGCGTTGAACTATGCGCCATCATCCATAGATGAGATCCGGCTGCACCATGTCTTCGAACATTTCACACGTGCGCAGGCAGCGGCATTGTTGGGATCATGGAACGCCTGGTTGAAACGAGGTGGCATACTTCACATCGAGGTCCCCGATGTTGAACGCACGGCCAGGGCAGCGTTCGGCATGCTCGCTGGCGAAAAAGCGTTGTACGTGGGGTTGAGGCACATCTTCGGATCGCAGGAGGCGCATTGGGCAGTACACTATGAAGGGTATTCGAAGAAGACGCTTACCCGCTTCCTGGAGCGCTTCGGTTTCAGCATCCAGAAGGTGTTGCAGGAAAAGTGGAAGGATACCTACAACATCTCCGTCATCGCAAAAAAGGAACGCGATCTGGATCTTTCTTCGGCCAGAGCGGCGGCCAAAGAGCATCTCAGCCAGTACATGGTGGATGATGGCCAGAGCGAATCGGTGATGCTGGAAGTATGGCTGCGCGATCTGGATGCACAACTCAACAAGACATTCCCGGCGAGGTGAAGGAGCTATCCACGGCCGAAGAAGCAGAGCGGACCGATCCGGATGGACCGGCCCCGGCCGTGAGCGTGGTGATCCCGATCTATAATTCCGAGAACTATGTGGAGCAGGCGATCCGCAGCATCCTGGATCAGACCTTCCGCGATCTGGAGGTGATCGTGGTGAATGATGGTAGCACCGACCGCTCGGGAGAGGTGATCAAAGCCATCGGTGATCCGCGCATACGTTACATAGAACAGAAGAACACCGGTCTGCCGGGTGCTTTGAACACCGGATTGAAGGCCGCACGCGCAGCCCTCATAGCCCGGCATGATCATGATGATGTGGCACTGCCCACCCGTATCGAAGAACAGGTGGCTTACATGCAGGCGCATCCCGAGGTAGGCGCACTTGGCACCTGGGCCAGCGTTACCGACATGGAACTGCGGCCGCGCACCGCCCTGCGTCACCCCACCTCCCATGCCTACCTGCGCTTCTTTCTCC
>JAEZCB010000287.1 GCA_023412755.1 Bacteroidota bacterium | reverse complement strand
GATGAACAGCAGCCATTTCGATGTGGAGAAACGTGTGAGCAGCGGGACCTGGCGCCCTTTGGGCAGAGTTGAAGCGGCAGGCTGGTCCTATACAACGATCAATTACCAGCTTTTGGATCCTGAACCGCATGACGGCCCCAATTATTACAGGCTGCGCCAGGTGGATCTCGATGGCACCTACAAGTTCTCGAACGTGGTTGTGGCGGAGTTCTCCTCTTTCAGCGCAGGAGCATTGAGCATCTGGCCAAATCCGGCGAATGATGGGGCCACCTTCGAGAACAACAGCGATCTGGATCTGGAACTTGAAATGGTGACAGCCGATGGCCGCGCGGTACGCCGTATCTTCCTCGGTGCCGAACGCTCACGCTGGGTCTCGCTTAGCGATCTCCCAGCTGGGGTCTATTTCATCCGCACCATGAATGGAGATCGCAAGGTGGCCGAGCGGCTCGTGATCATGCGCTGATCGGAACTACTCCTGCACCGCAAGTTCATCCGCCTTACCGCCAAGCAGGAGTTCACCTCCGGCTGAGAATAGTTCCCGCGCCAGCCGCTCATCATGTCCATAGATGTCATCCCGGAAGTTCACCCGGCCATGCACATCCACCCAGGCGGTGAAATAAGTGATCATCACCGGAACAGGATCCTTCAAGGACACAATGGTCTCCTTGCCTCCGTGCATGGCCTTTTTGATCTTTTCCGTGGTCCAGGTGGTATCGTTGCGCAGCAGGTATTCGGCGAGGCTCACAGGTTCGCTCACGCGTATGCAACCATGGCTGAACGCCCGCTCCTGGCGTTGGAACAGGGACCGCGCGGGTGTATCATGCAGGTAGATGCTGTAGCTATTGGGGAACATGAACTTCACACGGCCCAATGAATTGTTGCCACCCGGCCTTTGCCGGATCAAAGGATCGCTCTTTGTACCGCCGATGATCTCCATGTTCTTCTTCTCGAGGTATTGCGGATCTTTTTCCAGCGCGGGTAGGATCTCATTGCGAATGATGCTCTTCGGAAGGGTCCACGTGGGACTGAAGACCAGATAGGTGATGGTGTCACTGAAGACCACCGTGCGTGTGGCCGCCTTACCTACCACCACTTCCATGCTCAACCTGATCTCGGCATCCTCATAAACATGCAACTTGAATTCAGGTATGTTCACCATAACGCCATTGGCGTCATCCTGCTCGGGCAGCCATCGCAACCGTTCCATGTTCAACAAGAGCGTGCGCAACCGCTGATCCGGCGGCACATTCAATGCGGCCAGGACATTTTGGCCTATGATGCCATCCATCAACAGGCCATGGCGTTGCTGGAACGATCGTACAGCCTCCATCAGGGATCCATCGTAGACCAGGGAGTCCGGCAGGCTATCCGGCATGATCGGTAGATCGCCCAGGATATGGAGCCGTTGGCGGATGCGCGCGATGGATGGATCCTTCATGCCAGGTTCGATCTTCCTTTTTCCTTCCAATCGAATGCTATCCCATGGCAGCGTAATGAGCGAATGGATCTCCTTCAACTGTTGTTTCACCAGGAAATACTGCGGATGTACAGGCTCCACAGCAGAAAGGTCCATACCGCCCTTGACCAATGAATCCAGCAGCCGGTCGTAGTTCTTCTTCTTTCTGGGGATGTACCAGGCCAGGTCCTTCAAGTCATTGTGGATGAAACCTTCATACCGGTTGGATGCGAACTGGAAGAATTTGGCGGTAAGGTCCAACTCCACCTTGGCGATATCCTGGTGTGAGCGTCCGTGGCCGATCAACCGGCCAACATCATCGCGCAGGGAAGCCACCGCTTTGTGAATGGTATCCGCGGAACTGATGAGTGCAAGGAAGGCATCGGCCGATTCCGAGAGGGTATCATTGATGAACCAGGCGTATTGGTGGTCCCGTCTTGCATAAAAGTCCAATATCTGGCCCGCATCAGCAGGCCCCACACCCGAGTTGGCTAGATGGTCCTCTATCTCCTGCGGATCGAAACGCTTCGGAGAATAGTCTTCCTCCGTCTCGAAGACCTCATTCAATTCCTGGATCACTTCCACGGGATCCGGCTCGGGATCCGGTGGCGGCGGAGCCTCCTGGCAGGCGGCGAATGCAAGGATCAGAAGGAGCGAGGACCACGGCCACTGGCGAACCATGCCAGGGAACAGGCAAGAACCGGACCGGCCATTACGCGTGAACATACAGCAGGCCGCCCCCAGCCAGCCATTCGATCATACGCGGCATATCCTCCCGGCTTACCGCGGGACAGCCCCAACTGCGGCCCAGGCGGCCGTTGGCAAGGATGAAATCTTCACTTACATAGTCGGCACCATGCATGATCACCTCTCGCGGCAATGCCTGGCAGTTGAGCCCTTTATCTAGGCCATACAATAACAAGGCATCTCCGTGCTTGGGGCTTAGGATCTTTTCGCCAACCCGGTAAAGGCCCAGGCTTGTCTTGTGTGAGCCGTTCTCATTGCTGAAATCAGATGCCATGAGTCCTCCGGAATTCTGGCCGTGTGCCACGTAAGTACGCAAAAGCAACCGGCGCTCCTGTAGGTCTATGATGTATAAACGCTTCGCCGTGCTGGGCTGGCTCATATCCGCGATGGCCAGGATGCGTGCATCTTCGCCATGCAGTGCCAGGCGTGCCTCACCTGCGCGGAACACCACTTCATCCATTTCATCCACCAAGCCGCAGGCAGTATATAGATCTTCCACCACGATCTCCACGTCATCCACAGGCACTGTTTTGGGGTCCGCGGCTGGGGTAAAAGCGAGAAGGGCGTGGAAAAGCCATACCAGGAGCACAGGGAGATGGAGCATCTACTTGGGTGGTGTTTGCCGGGGAGTTCCCGGCATGGACCAATTAAACATGATCCGTTCGAACGTAGTATGTACGATCCGACGAGGCATTAGGTTTTCTCGACCAACGCGACTTATTTCCTTTCGATGCGGAATATGGCCGACGTCTCAATGGTGCTATCGGTCTCCGTGGTCCCTTCCACCCAACCCAATGGTATGAATGGAATACGGGCGATATATTCCCCCAGGTTCGTAAAGAATTCATTTCCATACCGCTGGCTTCCTTTATAGAAGACCTGGTTGTTGATGAAGTAACGGCCGTGCTGATGCTTGAGCATGAGGTCCATGATCTCATCGAAGTCTTCGAGAATGTACCAACCTATTTCGGCGAACAGTATGGCATCCACCTTCTGCGGCACGCGAAGCATGTCTTGTACACGTCCCACTCGATGATCCAAATGAGGGAAAAGCCGCCGTGCCTTTTCAATGGCCGTTCCAGAAATGTCATATCCAATGGGAACGATCCCCATTTCCTTATGGATCATATCGGAATAATAGCCCAGGCCGCTTCCGAACTCGATCACCGAGCGCACACCGAACTTCTGCATGTGCAGAATACCGCATCTGCGGGAATAGGGGTTCGGCTGGCTACTTTGATGCCAGGGGTCTTCATATTCCTTATACATCTCATCGAATTCCCCGATGAAACGGCCATCCTTGATCACATGTTCATGGTAGCTTTTTGTATTCCCCATGATGGCAAGGTAGGCAAACACAGAATTCCCTTGCCGGCCGGGTGGCGGGTATCCCATAAAAAAGGAACAGCCCGCCGAAGCGGGCCGTTCCAAATAGATGCAGGGTTCGCTTACTTCTTCTTTGTGGCTGTCTTCTTGGCGGCGGCTTTCTTGGCCGGAGCCTTTTTCGCCGCAGGCTTCTTGGCCGCAGCGGTCTTTTTGGCCTTTGGAGCGGCCTTCTTTGTAGCGGCCTTTTTCGCAGGCTTTGCAGCTTTCTTAGCGGTCTTCTTGACTGGCATGGTAAGAGATTTGCGCCAAACGTACTATGGTGCATATGAGCACAGATCGGCAGCACTCCGGAAATGATCAACCGATCATTGTTGATGGCTCTTGCTCAGTACCTTCTATTCGGAATACGCGGTTATGAACAGCCTACATGCCGTCTATCCTGGACCAATAGGATCCTACCATCTCCTTGGGCAACCTATTGCGGTCTTGCGCGTAACAAGGCGTACTCATGGAACGAACAGGCCTGCCACGGGCCCATTTGTGCACTACCCGCCCCTGCACATGAATACCTTTGCGCCCGTTCCGGAAATGGCCTTTAAAAGCTTTACAACGCGAAGGCAATGGCACAATACACTGATGATGGTGTACTTGAGCCCTTTTCTGTTGCTTGTCGGGGTGCTGTTGCTGGCCATGAAAGGCTACCATTGGGGACTGGTGGCCGCAGGTGTGTTGGTGTTGGCGGGTTCGTTGATCGCGCTGGCAAGGGACCTGGGCGATCGGTGTCACTATTCCTTCCGGAACGAAACGCTCATACTTGAGACCAAGGGCCACAGGGAGGAAATACCCTTGGCCGAGGTTGTGGATGCCAGCCTTATCGATCGCATGGCAGCACGGGAATACATCAGAGCGAAAGTATCCGCGAACCCTGATAAGAAGGAAAAAAAGCGCCAGATAAGATCCTTTGTCCGCTTTTGTACCGTGGATATCGGCCTTACTTCATTGACGCTTGGATTGGGGCGCAGCATGATCGATCGGTTGCCGCTGGCCAAATATGATCTGGTGCTCTTGCGCACCCGGAACCATGGTGATCACCTGCTATCACCCAAATACAATCAGGATCTCGTGGATACCGTAAGCCGGTCGATCCGCTCGCGAAATTAATTGTACCGGATCCGCTGGCCTATGCGCAGCGTGCTGCGCTGGCTGATGCCATTCATCCTGCACAAGGCCGTAACACTGGTTCCATGCCTGCGCGCTATACCGGACAACGTATCGCCGGAACGAACTGTGTGATACTTGCGTGCGGCAAGGGACGCCTTCGCTTTGGCGATCTCTGCGAACGTCCCTTTATGGATGTCGAATGTCCTGGCCTTCAGTTCACCATTCTCCAGGTCAAAAACAAGTGCTGGGTCGATGGGCTGGTCCAGGAACCGCACCTCGAAATGGAGATGACTTCCATAGCTGCGGCCTGTGTTCCCACCAAGGCCGACCGTATCGCCGGCATGGATTAGATCCCCAGGTTCAACAAGCCTTTTGCTCAAGTGCGCATACAGTGTCTCAAGCCCATTGAAATGCCTGACCACGACCACATGGCCGAAGGTGGAATTGTAACGGGAAATGCGGACCATGCCTTCAAAGGCGGATACCACGGGATCGCCGGTCCGCAACTTCAGGTCCACGCCGTAATGCATACGGCCTTTTCTGGGGCCGAATGGTGAAGTGATGTGGCCGGGAGTAGGAATGGCGTGATCACATTCATCATGGCTCAAATACAGGCGCAATGTATCGTGGGCCAGATCCACCGAAGCATTCCGATCGAAAATGGCATCTGTGCGCCAGTTGCAGTACATATCGTAACCTGGTATGAAGACCAGGGAATCATTCACATCCCATCTCAATCCAGCAGCACTGGCGGCACTTTCGAAACTCTCGGATCCTTCTTCATCACCCGTAAGTTCCTGGAACATGTCGGGACCATCCGGGCCACCATAAGAGGAACTATCAGCCTCGGTACCTGTTCCAGCAGGATCCTGAGCGGCCAGTGGTTGCACCATCAGCAGCATGGGAAGAAGGTAGTACCAACGATCCTTCATCATGGGCGGCAAATCTATCCGCATGGTCCGCGCATGCAAGAGATACTATCGGGGGCACTATCAACGATCGGTCATGGATGAAGATCCGTCTGGCCCATGCGTTGTTTCGTCGCCTAAAACCTTTGATCCGGGAGTGCGTTAAATGCTGTTAAGGAGATAAGCGCACCTTTGGACGGATCGGCGATCAGTACGGATCTTGTCAAGCGATCGTTGCACCATTACAAGCCCTGGCCGGAAGAAGGATCATGACACCCTTGCAACATCACGAACACCATGGCCACCATGATCGCGTGGCCGATACGGGCAGCGGCCTTGCCCATGCCGTGATCGTTTATCTCGTGGCATTGCTGTTGACACTGCCGCTATTCATCATACTATACCCTTTCGTACCTGAACTCTGGCTGCCGCTGGGCGATGGGATCAGGATCGATCATGCGTTCACCTTCATTTTGATCCTGGTGGCTTTCATTGTGCTCGTGCGTAAATTCCAGATGCTGGTGTACACGGTGTTGATCATAGGCATGCTGGCCATTACCGTTACCACCCTAACAGGTACATACACCTTCGGCCGCATGTACAGTGATTATGCGGAGTTTCTCACATCGCTCCGGGAAACCACCGTGCATGTGCCGTTGGCCTCCCATAAGTTGAAGCCATTCCATGATGCCGAGAAGTTGCGTGAATTGATCATACGGCCAGATCCGGAGGTGAGGAGGGCCGCCGTACGGATGGCCACCAAGAACTTCTCCAAGGTGCCCATCCAAAGTGATGAATTCACTTTGGTGCAGTCCTTCTCGATCTTCAAGGAGATCAACCATAATTGGAAATATGTATCGGATGTCAAGGGTGGCGAATACTTCGCGCCGCCCATAGAAAGCCTCGAGCTCATGGCCGGAGATTGCGATGATCATGCTGTCATGATGGCGGCCATGATCAAGGCGATCGGCGGTGAGGTGCGCCTGGTTCGCACGGAAGGCCATATCTATCCTGAGATGAAGATCGGCGATGATGCCAAATTGGAACGCGCCGCGTATTTGATCCGAAAGGTTCTTTTCTCGCGTGAGGTGGGCGATGCGCCGCTATACCACCATACCGATGCCGATGGCCAGCATTGGATCAATCTGGACTATACCCGCCATTACCCAGGGGGGGAGTTGATGAACGAGCGCATCGTAGGTATCCTGGAAGTTTGAGTGATGCGCTCCCGAAGCTTTTATTAGCAAGATCCCTGTCCTTGGAGGTACCGGCGATACGGGTACATTCGCAGGACGATCTATGAAAAGGCTTGTACGTCCGGAGGAGTTGGCGAAGGCCAGTCACATGCGGCCAGGTGATCCCCGGATCACTTTGCTCACCGAGGTCAGCGGCCTCAAGAGACTGGAGAAATTCTATCATACTCTGGATGGGTTGCATGATCTTGAATTCGTGGCCGGTGTGTTCCGCAACCTGGACCTGGAGTTGGATGTTGCTCAAGAGGATCTGACGAACATACCAGGAGAAGGTGGCCTCCTCTTCGTTGCCAATCATCCATACGGTGCCATTGATGGATTGGCTTTGGTGCATGTGCTTGCCAGTATGAGGCCGGACCTGAAGGTGATGGCCAATTTTCTGCTGCAGCAACTGGAGCCCTTGCGTGATCGATTCATCGGTGTCAATCCCTTCGAAGAGATCACTTCGCGGAGCAGTTTTCAAGGCATGCGCCAGGCCATGGAGCATGTCAGGGCTGGTGGTGCGTTGGCCGTTTTTCCCGCAGGTGAGGTAAGCAGCTGGCATACCGGTACCAGGCAGGTGGCGGATCCGCGGTGGAAATTGCCAGCGATCAAGCTTGTCCAACATCTACAGGTGCCGGTGGTCCCGGTGTGGTTCGATGGGGCCAACAGCTTTATTTTCCAGATGTTGGGAATGATCCATCCCAGCTTGCGAACGTTGGCACTGCCCAAGGAAATGATGCGCATGCGTGGCCGTTCCGTGAAGATGCGGATAGGCAAACCGATCCCTGCGGTGGAAACCCAGGCCTTCAACAGCGCGGAGCAACTGGCCCGCTATCTCCGTGCGAAGACCTATGCCCTGGGCAGTGGTCTCCAGGTGCGCCGCGATCTATTCCAGCCCCTGCGGTTTCCCAACCGGCCGAAGGAGGTCATCGATCCCATACCGGTAGCGGAATTGGAAAAGGAACTGGATGCCATACAGGACCTGAAACTCAATTCACAAGGCGAATTCGATCTTTTTCTGGCTCCCAGCCACCGTATACCGAATGTGCTTCGCGAGATCGGCCGGTGCAGGGAGATCACCTTTCGTGCCGTGGGTGAGGGTACGAACAAGGCTCTGGATCTCGATGAATTCGACATCTATTACGATCACCTGTTCCTGTGGGACAAAGAGCGGAAATGCCTTGCGGGATCATACCGCATTGGCGATGGCCGAAGGATCATGGCGCGATATGGCAAACGCGGTTTCTACACTTACACGCTGTTCCGCATGGACCGGCAGATGGACAAGATCCTGCGGCGGAGTTTCGAATTGGGCCGTTCCTTCATCTCCCTGGAACACCAGAAACAGCGCCTGCCTTTGTACATGCTTTGGCGTGGCCTATTGTTGCACGTTACGGCCAACCCGCAGATGCGGTACCTGATCGGGCCTGTGAGTATCAGCAGCAATTATAGCAGGTATTCACGAGCCCTCATCATGAACTTCGTGGAGCAACACCATTGCGATCCCGTTCTCGCCAAGTTCGTTTCACCGCGCAACCGGTTCAAGGTGAAGAAGGATCGGGAGGAGAGGGAAACGCTGGTGCAGGCGTCCAACGCGGACTTGAAGAAGATGGACAGATTGATCGCGGATATAGATCCAAAGGAAAAGGCGCTCCCTGTTCTGCTGAAGAAATACATTCTGCTCAACGGCAAGGTGATCGGCTTCAATCGGGATCCGCGATTCAATGATGCACTGGATGGCTTCATCGTGCTGGATCTTGCCAAGGTGCCATCGCGGACCATCGAGGATCTTAAAAGGGGAATGGATGGACCCTGATGGTGCCAACGCCTTCACCTGAACGATCTTTGTTCTTCCATGTCAGGAAAGACAACATTGGTATTGGGTGCTACCGAACGGCCCGATCGCTACGCGAATCTGGCCGTACGTAAGCTTCGGCAATTCGGCCATGATGTAGTAGCAGTGGGGGCACGATCCGGACAGATCGACGATGTGATGATCCATACCAGCATACCTGAAGGTGTGCAGGTGCACACGGTAACATTGTATATGAATCCCCATAATCAAGGCCCCTGGCAAAGCAAGCTCCTTGCATTGCGGCCGAAGCGGATCATCTTCAATCCGGGTACCGAGGATCTGGGATTCCAGCACGAGGCCGAAGAGGCGGGTGTGGAGACGGTGATCGGTTGTACACTGGTGATGCTATCGGCCGGCACCTATTGAAATGGTGCAAATAAAAAAGGGCCGCCACTGGCGGCCCTTTTTCGGATCATTTGGGAACTAGTTCCCGACCATCAGCTTTTGGGTGCTCGTGCCCAGCTCGTTCGATACACGGATCACGTAGAGACCATCGGCGAGGCCAAGTTCACGGCTGCTGATGAGCAGGCCATTCTCGCCCTTGGCGGATAGCACCGCGCTGTATACCACAGCACCACGGCCATCCATCAGCGTTACCTCGGTGGCATGCTGTTCCATGCCTTCCATCTGAACGTAGAAGTGGTCATTCGTAGGATTCGGGAAGATCGTCATCGGCGTATTCCCTGTGGCATCGGCCATACCTACCGGGCCACCGATGTTGATGTCATCGATGAACAAGTGGTTCGAGAACGCGCTGGAGATGAAACGGAAGCGGAAACGCACGTTCGGCCCCAGCAGGTTGTTGGTCAGGTTGTAGCTCTTGAATTTCCACTGCGTGGGCACCTGGGAGTTGCCGTTGGTGATCAGATCAGCCTTACCGATCGTGCTGTTGTTCTGTGTTCCGATCCAGCTCCAGGTACGGCCACAATCCAGGCTGCGCTGGATATGCAGTTCTTCGGTCACATCCTCCAACGTATTGGTTTGCGTGGAATAGGAGTACCAGAAGGAAAGCGTGGCATCGGATAGACCCACCAGGTTCAAGTTCGGCGTGATCAACTCATCGATATCGGTGGAGTTGTTGAAATCCACGTAATCAAAGAAGTCCCGATCACCTGAGTTCAGACGCACACAAGCATTCCCGGTATGGCCAGCACCCACATAGCGATCGAAGAACGTGTGGTTCCTTTCATAGTTCCACGAAATGAATGGCCAGATCCCCCAATCCTGTTCAAAGCTTTGATGGAAAAGGCCTGGCATCGCTTCTTCCGAGTTGCCGATATGAATGGCGAAATCCTTGGTGATCGAGTTCGTGCCATGCTCGTTGCCCACGGTGAGTGTCACCTGCTTCCAGCCGGGTACATCGAATGTCACGATCGGGTTACGCTGGTCCGAAGTGGCCGGCACACCATCCTGGAATGTCCAGGACCATGAGGTGGGAACGCCTCCGCGGGAATTATCCCGGAATTGTACCTGATTGCCCGTGCATGTCATGCCTGGATAAGGTATCGCTGGATCAGCGAAGCTGGGAGCACCGGTATTCGCATAAAAATCAGCTACAGGCGGGCATACCATCTGAAAACCGTCAGCGATCCCTGTCGCTTGTAGCGTGGTCTCCAGGCCAAGTGAGCTTCTTTCGCCCGCTGGTGAGGTCAGTGCTGCGCGCATGCGGTCCACTTGTCCCTGGGTGAACATCTTGGAACAGAATGCGTACTCCATGTAGTTCTCCACATTCTCGATCTCACCAAAATCACCTTCCAGTTGAACATTGTCGATCGCGAAAACACCGTCTTCACTTTCGGCATTCCAGGCATAGAAGCGAATGGTGACAGGTTCCTGTGATGCCTGGGGATTATTCAAGTTCACCGAAACATTGTGGACCCATCCGCCCTCATCATCGTTCATGAAGAAACCCACGTTGCCGCTTTGATTCTGGATACCCGAACCAGCCCCGCCAGCTATCGGCAGATTGCCTGATGCTCCCCGCTGTACGGAGAATGTACGGGGGCCATCGGCGGAACGGCGCACGGAGAACTTCAATTGAGTGGGGCGCATGGCCACCTGGGGGTGAACGAAGAAAGTGAACTCATAGAACTTGGTATTGTCCAGAGTTCCATCGAGATCGGCATATGTATCACCTTCTTCAGCACCGGTGCCCCAATTTGTGAAGGCGAATTCGCCAGCGGCAACGGAATTGCTTGAAACCCCCACGGCCACCATTGGATTGAAATCCACTCCCATACCCAATGTGTCCTGTAAATAGATCACACGCGGGTTGGGCATTATAGAGGGGTCGGTGCTGCCCGAGCTTGGCGTAACAGCATTGAAATTCATGCTGTTGTAGAAGTTGGTGGAAGTGCAGACGTAGGAGAAACGGTTGGAACAGTTGTTATGCCCTTTGGTAAGCGGGGTATCCTCCACGCCATCATCCCCACAGTCACCTACCACAGGGTCATTGGTCTGCCCCCAGAGGTGCAGCAGGTTGAGGAAGTGGCCCATTTCATGGGTAAGCGTTCCAGCCCATGCAGGTATGGCCGTACCCATTGTGCCAATGGCTTCATGCCTTACCATGATCCCATCGGTGAACTGAAGCGGACCTTCGGCGGAACCAGGCAATGTGGCATAGCCGAGAACGTTTCCGGCGCGATCGATCACATGCGTGACCCAGATGTTTATGTATTTGCTGCGTGGCCATGGCCGGAGTTTGGACTCGCTACCGCCGCGAAGCGTTTCAACGGTGTAGATGCGTTCAATGCCTGTAGTGCAAAAACCATCCGGATCGATGGTGGGCAGGCGGAACTCGATCATGGCATCCTCGGAGATATCCTGGTAATAGGGGACCGCCGTGGCCAGGTCAGGATTCAGGTTCCGGAAGTCCCGATTCAGCACTTCCAATTCCGATAGGATCTGTTCATCCGAAATATTCTCACGGCCCCCCAGGTGGAGCACATGGAACACCACTGGCAGAGTGATCAACGGATGACCATCGCGCATCTGGGTGTTCGCGGCGATCAGCTGCCGGATCTCTTCAGCATAGGCGGCTTCACGTTCCAGATAGGTCGGGTCCATTTCGATGATGCGCCGGCGCAATTCATCGGTACCGCATTTATGCACTTGTTCTTCCTGGGCTTGTAGGCCAAGCGAGATCAATAAGGCAGCTAGTCCGAGTAAGAGGTTCTTCATGGTAAAACGGTTACGATCTTCTTCCCGCAACAAGGGAGGCCGCCAAGTTAAGCAGCAACCGCCAACGAGTTCACGCTTTTATGTGGTTCCTGGAGGATGGCCCGGACCACGGACATGTATATCCAGGGAACGGAGCCATTTGGCAGGAAATGGGAGTTAAGGGGGAAGGGGTGAATGGTGGAGCGAAAAGATCGTATAGGATGCGCGGAAATTTTTTCACCCCAGCTCACCAATGATCACTTCACAAGCCTCCCGCACCTGTTCTTCATTGATCGTTAGTGGGGGAGCAAGGCGGAAGGCGGTGGGGCAGGAGAGGAACCAGAAGCCAAGAACGCCCTTGTCCATGGCGCCTTTCACCACGCGCTGCACCATGGAAGCATCTCCCAGTTCCACCGCCAGCATAAGCCCCTCGCCGCGCACCTCCAGGATACCGGGGTGGAGCAACAGTTCCTTGAATAGGCCGCCCATCACCATGGCGTTGATCACCAGGTCCTCTTCCAGAAGCACCTCCAAAGCCGCGTGGCCCGCGACACAGGGGATCGGGTGCCCGCCGAAAGTAGTGATGTGCCCCAACACAGGGTCGTGGGTGAACAGGTGCATGCGCTCGCGCGAAGCGATAAAAGCACCCATGGGCATACCACCACCCAACGCCTTTCCCAGTACCAGAATGTCGGGCTCCACTTCATACTTCTGGAACGCGAAAAGCGAGCCTGTGCGTCCGAAGCCGGTCTGCACCTCATCGAAGATCAGCATGGTGCCGGTACTGTCACAACGTTCACGTAAAGCCTGTAGCCATTCCTTGCGCGGTACGCGCACACCGGCATCACCCTGTATCGGTTCCACCACCACTGCGGCGAACTGTTCCGTGATCAGGTTCAGATCCTCATCGTTGTTGAAGTGGATGAATTCCACACCCGGAAGCAACGGCCGGTTCCGGTATTTCTTTATTTCGTTCCCGGTGATGCTCAAACTGCCGTGCGTGCTGCCGTGGTAGCTTTTGTGGCAGGCTGCCAGCTGCGCCCGGCCGGTGATCCGCTTGGCGAGTTTCAGGGAGGCCTCGATCG
>JAEZCB010000283.1 GCA_023412755.1 Bacteroidota bacterium | reverse complement strand
GGACAAGAATGCGACCAAGTTCGACCGGATCTCCTTCAACGAGGTGTATGAAAAGGGCTTGAACGTGATGGATCTCACCGCCTTCACGCTTTGCAATGAGAACAAGCTCCCGATCATCGTGTTCGATATGAACAAGCCCGGGAATCTAAGGCGGCTTGTCGCTGGTGAGCCCGTGGGTACGCTGGTGACGTTCTGATCTGCTACGACAGTTCCGTGGCCACCACAAGCTGGCCGTACACCTCATATTTACGCGGGTTCTTGCTCATGGCCTTGAAGAATGCATGGCCGCAGCCTGGTTTCATCCGGTCGTGCAGCTCAATGGCGATGCTGCCCACTTTATCGAGCCACCCGAGGTCCGCAGCTTCAAACAACTCCTTTTCGGCCCCTTCGATGTCGACCTTCAAAAGGTCGATGTGATCCAGCCCATGCTCATGCATGAGGGTGGGGATGGAGATGGCGCGCACGCCTGGCTCACCGGGCCTGAGTCCACGTGTGCGGAAGCTTGAAGCACGGCCGGCATCCCTGTCCAGTCCCAGCACACCATCCACTGGAGCGATGGCCGCCTGCAAAGGGATCACGCCTTTCAAGCCGCTGGTGTTCAGTAGTAACAGTGCGAAATTGTCCGCGTCCGGCTCCACGGCTATGATGGTCGTATCAGGATACTTCTTCTTGAACCAGAGGCTCGCCATACCGATGTTCGCTCCGGCATCCACAATGGTTCGGGGTGGTCCTGGAAGTTCCAGGTCGTAGCCCCGCTGCATCACCACCTCATCGAAGATGGCCAGGTCGCTTGTGCCGGTGCGCACGGTGAGCGGCCCGGCAAGGTGGGGGCTTCGGATCACCGCCTCAGCACCAGGAGAACGTTTTTTCAGATAGAGCACGCGTGCGGCCATGGCCGGCCCAAGGTGTACCACATGCTCCACCAGATGCCGCAGGGCCTTGCGCAGCTTCATACCGCGGCCAAGGTAAATGGAGGGAGCGAATGGCAGGCTTCAGTGGCTATTTTTGCGCCCCATTAGTATCGAAGCCATGATCGATGTCGACAAGGCGCTGGAGCAGTGCGAAGAGCAAATGCGCAAAGCGGTGGACCATCTGGAGACTGAATTGACCATGATCCGCGCGGGTGCCGCCAATCCCATGATGCTCGAGACCGTGCGCGTGGATTATTATGGTCAGATGGTGCCGCTATCCCAGGTGGCGGCCATCAACAGCGGCGATGCGCGCACGTTGTATGTGAAACCGTGGGAGAAGAAGATGATCGATCCGATCGAAAAGGCGATCATCGGCGCCAACCTGGGTTTCAACCCCAGCAACAATGGCGAGAGTGTGATCATCCATGTGCCCATGCTCACCGAGGAGCGCCGCAAGGCGCTGGTGAAAAGTGCACATGCTGAAGGCGAACATGCGAAGGTGGGCATTCGCAGCAGCCGCCAGAAGGCCATGGATTCGATAAAGAGTGCCAAGAAGGAAGGACTGCCGGAGGATACCGCCAAAGGCTACGAGGCGGATGTGGAGAAGCTCACCGGCACCTACAACAAGAAGGTGGAGGTGTTGATCGAGGCAAAGGAGAAGGACATCATGAAGGTGTGAGTCCTCGGCTGCGCTCGGACTGACACCTTTACGGTGGTCCGTAGCTGCGCTCGGATGGACACATTGGTCCGTAGCTGCGCTCGGACTGACACCTTTACGGTGGTCCGTAGCTGCGCTCGGACCGACACTTTCTCGGTGGTCCGTAGGTGCGCCCGGCCTGATACCCTCTTCCAGAAGGATGTCAAGCCGAGCGCAGCCCAAGACTACTCCTGGCTTCGTTCTCGTGTATGGGTTGAGGCATTTTTGCATCTAGCGAGTTGGTGCAGGATCGCTTCATCGTTCATGATCAAAGCTCTTTTTTTGGCCGCGGACCAACCCTTCAACTGCTTCTCACGAGAAATGGCATGTTGGATCCATTGAAAATGTTCAACATAGATCAATTTCAATGGCCGCCTTTTCGCGGTATAGGAGTTTGGATCTCTGCCATCACAATGATCCCTGAACCGCCTTTTCCACATCGTTGGTCACACCGACATAGATGGTGGAATCGCAACACTCGATCATGTAGACGAAGTATTGATGCATCACCATGAAGTTAGTCCTCGGCTGCGCTCGGACTGACACTTCATACTGGTAGTTTGTTGCTGATCTCGGACTGAAACTTCGCGCTTTGGCTCAAACGGACACTTTTCCTGCTTCCCGCAGGCATGTATCCGAGTGCAGCCGACTATTGGTGTATGGGCATGTCAGTCCGAGCGCAGCCGAGGACTCATGCCCACACCGGACTCCCTTCACTGCAGTTCCTGCACATCTCGATGCTGCTCCTGGATCTTAGCAGCGATCGGCGGAATTCATTGTACGCATCACTGTGCCACAGCTCCTTGAAACTCTGTGAGCGCAGATCTCCCAGCACGTGATGTGCATCCTTGTCAAAGCAGCAGGGCACAACGCGGCCATCCCAGGTGATCACGCAGCTGTGCCACATTTTCCAGCAATTGTCCTCCAGTCTGTTCTTCACCTGCCAGAGGCCGTTGCTGTTCCTGAGGTAACGGGAATATTTGTCCTGTAGGGGGATCAATGGGTGATCATCCTTCGGGTCATAGATCTGGGCTGTTTTCAACCAGAGATCATCCACACCAAGATCCTTCGCCAATTTTTGCGCTTCGGGTATCTGGTGTTCGTTGGGCCGCACCACCAGGAATTGGAAGACCACGTGCGGCGTGCGGCTTTTCAGACGCCGTTTCCATTCCACGATCCGGCGGGCACCTTCGAACACTTTCTCTAGTTCACCTTCACGGCGGTAGGCGGAGTAGGTATCCTGTGTAGTACCATCCAGCGAGATGATGAGCCTGGAAAGGCCACTGCGCACCGTGGCCTCGGCCTTCGCATCATCAAGGAAATGCGCGTTGGTGCTGGTGGCGGTATAGAGGCCTTTTTCATGCGCGTAGGCCACCATCTCCAGGAAACCGGGATTGATGTAAGGTTCACCCTGGAAGTAGAAAGTAAGCGCCCACAGGTCCGGTGCCAGTTCATCGATCACGCGCCGGAAGAGGTCCTGCTTCAAATTACCCGTGGGGCGTGTGAAGCTGCGCAGGCCACTGGGACATTCCGGGCAGCGCAGGTTGCATGCGGTGGTAGGTTCGAAACTTATGCTGAACGGCAGGCCTTCGATCCGTGGCTCGCGGGTACGCTTGGCGCGTTGGAAACTGCTCCATAAGGACAGACCATTGAGGGTGCGGCGCATGCTTGCTTTCCGACCCCATTCCACCGCATCCCATGCCCTTGCCAACACGAGCGCAAGTTACCGTGCGCTTTCAGCTTTCGCGGCTTACTGTTACTTTTCGGAAAGTTCTCCGTCCTACGGCCACAGCCTGCTTCCACCGTGCCTCGCTTTCTTACCCTTTTAGGTCTTCTATTACCCGTTCTTCTGCAAGCCCAGCACCTGGTGCATGGCCGTGTGATAGACGACCGGTCCATGGAGCCGCTCGCTTTTGTACACATTGTCGCGGATGGCATGCGCGAAGGCACCACCACCGACATCGATGGCCGTTTCAGTTTGAATTTGCCTGCGGCCCAGGCCCGCATCCGCCTCAGCTATGTGGGTTTTGCCCCGCTGGAAATGGAAGTCACAGCAGGCATACCGGTTGTGGTTCGCATGAAGCGGCAGGCGGTGGAGTTGCGCACGGTGGAGATCGTTCCGGGGGAGAACCCCGCACACCGGATCATACGGAACGTACATGCCAGCAGAAAGGAGAATGATGCGATCCGCAATCGAAGCCACCGCTATACTTCCTATGGAAAAACGGTCTTCACCGCTGCTTTGGATAGCGCCTTGTTGAATGATCCGGAGCAGATCTCGAAGTTGGATACCAGTGATAGGGAAACCTTGGAATGGATGGAAAAGCACCATCTGCTTATGGTGGAAAGTGCCACGCGCCGCTCGTTCATTCCGCCTGCCGCTGAGAAGGAGGAGGTGTTGGCCCTGCGGGTGAGCGGCCTGGACGATCCTTCCTTGTTGGGCATGTTCGCCAGCACCAAGACCTTTTCCATCTATGAACCACAGATCGTGCTCAATGAGAAAACTTATGTGAGTCCCATCGGCCCTGCTTCGACGGAACGATACCTGTTCCTCCTCGAGGATACATTGTACCAGGGCGCGGATTCGGTGTTCGTGATCAGTTACGGTCCGCGCAAAGGCCGGAAGTTCGACGCGTTGAAAGGGGTGCTTTATGTGAATTCGGATGGGTACGCGCTGCAGAACGTGATAGCCGAGCCGGTGGAGCGGGAAGGCGGCATAAGCTTGAAGTTGCAGCAGCAGTTCGAAAAGGTGCAGGGAACATGGTTCCCCGTGCAGCTCAATACGTTCATCTATATGGACATGGTGCAGCTGAACGGATGGAGCGTTCTGGGTATCGGCCGCACGTACCTGAAGGATATCGAAGTGGATGCCCCGCTGACCCGAAAGGATGTTCGCGGACCGGAGCTTGTGGTGGATCGCATGGCATTGAGGAAGGATCCGGGGTTCTGGGCAGGCCTGCGTACGGATAGCCTGGATGAACGGGACCTGCGTACCTACCATGTGATGGACAGTATTGGCAAGGAACTGAAGCTGGATAAGAAGTTGCGCTGGCTTGGCTACCTGGCCACCGGCCGTGTGCCCATCGGGGTGGTCAACCTCCGTCTGGACCAGCTCATGCAATTCAATGGATATGAAGGATTCCGTTTGGGCGCTGGACTGGAGACCAATGATCGGGTGAGCCGCTATTTCACCGTGGGCGGCTACTTCGCCTATGGTTTCGCGGACCAGCGTTGGAAACACGGTGGCCAACTCTCCATCCGTCCGGCCCCACGCCGCGATCTGGAGCTGCGCTTCACCTATGCCAATGATGTGGCCGAAAGCGGCGGTGTGGCCTTCCCGGGCCCAAGGCCGCTTTTCTCCAGCGACGGTTCACGCATGTGGTATGTGGATCGCATGGATCGCATCGAGCGCTACGGCGCGGAGTTGGCATTCCGGGTGAACAATTCCCTGAAACTGTGGCTGGGTACCGAATATGCCGAGCGCGAGAACGTGATGGGCTACCAGTACCTCCGGCCGCTTACCGAGGGTCTGGCGTTCCGCGGATCGCGCTTTGTGAATGGCGGGGTAACGGCCGCCATGCGTTTCGCCTTCCGGGAGCAGGTGGTGCGCCTTCCGGACCGGCACATGGTGATCGCCAGCCGCTGGCCGGTCTTACACCTGCAGGCCTTCCGTGCGGTACCCGGCTTGTGGCAGGGGCAGGAGGACCTATGGAGGGTGAATGCCATGTTGGAGAAAACCTTCCGTCTGCGCATGGCCGGCGATCTTTCCATCCGTGCGTTGGGTGGCATGGCGAAGCATGATATACCTTATTCGTTCCTCTTCAACCTGCGTGGCACGTATGATCAGCGGGCACCTATGGCAGTGCCGAACACGTTCGAGACCATGCGGCCCAATGAGTTCCTGGCCGATCGTTATGTATCCGTGCATGTACGGCACAGCTTCGGTAACCTCATGATCAAAAGGAAGAAGTGGCGCCCCGTTCCGGTTCTGGTGGGTAGTGCCGCCTGGGGAACACTCGCTTCACCCGAACTGCATTCAGGCTATTCCTTCCAAGATCTAGGGGACGGGTTCTATGAGGCCGGGTTGCAGATGGACAATGTAGTGCCAGGCAAGATCACCACATTGGGCGTAGGCGCTTTCATAAGGCTCGGAGAGCATATGCTGCCGGATATGATGGACAACATCGCCTTGAAGCTTACACTTGGCTTTGGCCGCTAGGGAGGGCTTCGGTCCATATTGCGTTCCTTTGTCAGGGCCGGGCGGAACCCCCGGCCGACCTTTCGGCTGATGTGGGCCTGGCTTTCCAGTAGAATATTGCGCAATCGCGCCGGGATCCTGGTGGTCCTGGGTGTGATCACCGTGTTCTTCGCCTACGAGATGAAGAACGTGAAGGTGAGCTACAAATTCGGCGGCCTGCTCCCTTCCAGTGACAGCGCATTCGTGCATTACCAGGAATTGCTGGCGAATTTCTCCGAAGATGGGAATGTGATCGTGCTGGGGGTGGAGGATCCGCGGCTGTATGAGTTGCGGAATTTTCAGGATTGGTGGCAGCTGGGACAGGATCTTAAAGCACAGGACGGCGTGGATTCAGTGTTCTCCGAAGCACACTTGTACACGCTGGTAAGGGATGACAGCCTGCGGCGGTTCCAGCTGAGCCCGGTGGTGGGCTCAAAGCCGCGTACACAGGCCGAGGTGGATAGTCTGGTGCGGCAGGTACGTTCACTGCCATTCTATGATGGGCTTTTGTACAACGACAGCGTGCGTGCGAGCCTGATGATGGTCTTTGTGAACGCGGAACGCTTCAACAGCGAGGAGCGTGGCAACATGGTGGACCTCATCGCGGCCCGTGTGGACCGGTTCCAGGAGGGGCGCTTCAAGGTCTACCGCAGTGGGCTGCCTTTCATCCGCACGGTGGTCACCGAACGTACGCGTACCGAACTGCGGATGTTCGTGGGCCTCATGGTGCTCACGGTGTCCATATTGCTTTTTCTCTTTTTCAAGAGCTGGCGTGTCATGCTGGTATGCCTGCTGGTGGTGAGCGTGGGGGTGATATGGGCCGTGGGTTCCATCGGCCTGCTGGGCTACAAGCTCACCTCTGTCATGGCGATCATACCTCCGTTGATCATTGTCATCGGCATACCCAACTGCATCTTCCTGATCAATAAATACCACTACGAAGTGGCCCGGCACGGAAACCGCATGCGGGCGCTTACGCGGGTGGTGTACCGGGTGGGGAAGGCCTCGTTCATGACCAACACCACCACCGCGCTGGGTTTCGCCACGTTCGCGCTCACCTACAGCGATGTGCTCAAGCAGTTCGGAGTGATCGCTTCACTGAATATCATGGCGGTCTTCCTGCTGAGCATATTGCTCGTGCCGATCCTGTTCAGTTTACAGGGAGCGCCAAAGGACAGGCACCTCGCGCATCTGGACCGCAAGTGGGTGGATCGCAGCACTTCCACGCTTATCCACATCGTTCAGCACCATCGTTCGCTGGTCTATGCATTCACCCTCATCATTGTCGCCGTGGGTTTGATCGGTGTATGGAAGCTGGAGAATGAAAGCCACGTGGTGGACGATCTGCCAGGGAAAGACCCGGTCATGCAGGACCTGGCGTTCTTCGAGGACCGTTTCAATGGTGTGATGCCGTTGGAGATCATGGTGGATACCCACAAGAAAGGACAGGCGTTGAAGGATGTGAATTTGCGCCGCATCTCCCAGTTGCAGGACACGCTGGAGACCTACCCCGAGTTGTCCCGTTCCCTTTCCATCGCGGATGCGGTGAAATTCACCAAGCAGGCCTTCTATGGAGGTGATCCGGAACGCTATGATCTGATCAAGGGGAACGAGCGCACCTTCATATTACCCTATCTGGAGAACGCTCAAGGCCGGGGAGATATGGCCAGGGCCTTCCTGGATGAGGAGCGGCGGTCCACCCGGATCACCGTGCAGATCGCTGATGTGGGCACCGCGCGCATGGATGATCTTCTGGCCGATCTGCGTTCGAAGGTGGACAGCATCTTCGATCCGGAACGTTACCGCGTCATTCTCACGGGCACCAGCGTGGTTTTCCTGGAAGGCAGCAAATACATGGTGACCAACCTGATCATTTCATTGATCCTCGCCGTGGTCCTGATCTCCGGCATCATGGCGCTGCTCTTCAATTCCTTGCGCATGGTGCTCATTTCGTTGATCCCCAACCTGGTGCCCTTGATCGCTACCGCGGGGCTCATGGGCTACCTGGGCATCGCGATCAAACCGAGCACCATCCTGGTCTTCAGCATAGCCTTCGGCATCTCCGTGGATGATGCCATCCACTATCTGGCAAAGTACCGGCAGGAGTTGAAGCTTACCGGGAACAAGATCCGGGAGTCGGCATTCCAGGCCATACATGAGGCAGGTGTCAGCATGATGTATACGAGCATCGTCCTGTTCTGCGGTTTCAGCCTTTTCGTTTTCTCGGATTTCGGTGGCACGCAGGCCTTGGGGCTGTTGATATCCTTCACCCTGCTGGTGGCCATGTTCACCAATCTGCTCATTCTGCCATCGTTGCTGCTCAGCTTCGAGCGGATCATGACCACCAAGGCTTTCCAGGAGCCATTGCTGGATATCATGGATGAAGAGGAGGATATAGACCTGGATGAATTGAGGCTGGAAGGTGAAGGCTCCAGCAAAGAGGATCTCAACAGGTAAAAGCATGAAAGGGATCATACTGGCAGGCGGTTCCGGCACACGTTTGCATCCGCTCACACTCGCGGTGAGCAAACAACTGATGCCCGTGTACGATAAACCGATGATCTACTATCCGCTCAGCACGCTGATGGCGGCCGGGATAAGGGAGATACTTCTGATCAGCACGCCGCATGATCTGCCCAGCTTCCAACGGCTCCTTGGCGATGGCGCCTCCCTGGGCTGCACCTTCAGCTATGCGGAACAGCCCGTGCCCAATGGCCTTGCGCAAGCTTTCGTGATCGGCCGCGATTTCGTTGGTAACGATGATGTGGCATTGATCCTGGGAGACAACATCTTTTACGGCCGGGGTTTGGGTAGGACATTGGCGGAACACACCAGTCCGGATGGCGGCCTGGTCTTCGCCTATCATGTGAGCGACCCGGAGCGCTATGGTGTGGTGGAGTTCGATGAGCAGAATAGTGTGCTAAGCCTGGAAGAGAAACCGACCCATCCGAAAAGCAACTACGCGGTGCCCGGCCTTTACTTCTATGACAATGATGTGCTGGACATCGCAGCAGGCCTGCGTCCCAGTGCCCGTGGGGAATACGAGATCACCGATGTGAACAAGGAGTATCTGCGCCAGAAAAGGTTGAAGGTGGAGATCCTGGACCGGGGTACGGCATGGCTGGATACTGGCACGTTCCGATCGCTTATGCAGGCAGGCCAATTCGTGCAGGTGATCGAAGAAAGACAGGGACTCCGGATAGGCTGCATCGAAGAAGTGGCCTACAAGAAAGGATACATCGATGCGGAGAAATTGGAGCAGCTCGCGAAGCCTTTGGTGAAGAGCGGCTATGGTGAGTACCTGATGAAGTTGATCGGCCGGTCATGAACTCCTCCTATGAGCAGCTGGGAGCGCTGGTGGAGCATCGCATCCAGCAATGGATCGGCACATTGCCAACCACTGGTCTCTATGCTCCCATGGCCTACATCATGGAGTTGCCCGCAAAACGGGTGAGACCCGTGGCCATGTTGATGGCCAGCGAAATGTTCGGGCGCGATCCGAAGAACGTGGTGGATGTGGCCGTTGGGTTGGAACTCTTCCACAACTTCACCCTTATGCATGATGATGTCATGGACAAGGCGCCACTGCGCAGAGGGCAGGCCACCGTGCATACCAGATGGAATGTGAACAGCGCCATCCTCAGTGGCGATGCCATGCTGGTGAAGGCCTATGAATTGATCGGAACAGCGCCTGAGGTCCTGCCCATGTTCAACCATCATGCGCTTGGCGTTTGTGAAGGGCAGCAGCTCGACATGGATTTCGAAGAGCGGCTTGATGTCACCACGGCTGATTATATGCGTATGATCCATGCCAAGACCGCACTTCTGCTGGGGTGCGCCTTCGGAATGGGTGCCGTACTGGGTGGGGCAGGTGAGGAGGAACGCGATCGCATGATCCGGTTCGGCGAACGGATCGGGCTGGCATTCCAGCTCAAGGATGATCTGCTGGATGCGTTCGGAGATCCGCAGCGGATGGGCAAACAACTGGGTGGGGATCTACGTGCGGGAAAGAAGACCTGGCTGTTGATCAGAGGGCTGGAATTAAGCGCGGAGCGGAGCGATCCAAGGCTCCGTGAGCAGCTGGAGCGGACGCCGGAACAACGTGATGTGGAGCTCATGCGCTCGATCCTCTCCTCTATGGAAGTGCCCGCCGCATCGCGCCAGTTGATCCGCGAGTTGGAAATGGAGGCGATCGCTTTACTGGATGCGCTTCCAGTTATGGAAGAACGCAAGGAGCCCTTGCGCCGGCTCGCACAGCGGCTGAAGGAACGCGTGTATTGATCTTGCCGATCGACGGGCGGTTGTTCATAAGGTGCCGACGGAGGGGGATCCGATGTGGAAGCGGAGCGGGAACTTCGCGGCGGAGCAGATCCTTGCTGACAAAGGCCGCTCCGCTCACAACACATGATAGCATTCAACGCAAGCAGGATACATGGTCCGGTGACCGGACTATTCACGCTCTTTCTGATAGGTTCGGCAGGAGTGGTCAACGCCCAATGCACGGCCATTCCGCCAGCTGGAGTGGATGTCAACAGTTCCGCATACCTGCAGGTGATCACCGATGATCCGTTCTGCTGTGATGATACATGGGACAGCATCTGCCAGGCGGCTTATGATCAGCTGGCCGGGACCAACTGTATTGTGGTGCCACCTCCGGGTGTGGATGTGAACAGTGCCGCTTATTCGCAGGTCATAACGAATGATCCCTTTTGTTGCGAAACAGGATGGGATGAGGTCTGCCAAAGTGCCTATGACCAACTCACGGGAGGGAACTGTGTTGTTCAACCACCCCCTGGCGTGGATGTCAATAGCGCCGAATACCTGCAGGTGATCACCGATGATCCCTGGTGCTGCGACAATGAATGGGATGCCGTTTGCCAGGACGCTTACGATCAGCTTATAGGCGGAAACACGGATTGTGTCGCGATCCCGCCACCAGGCGTGGACGTGAACAGTTCCGCATACCTGCAGGTGATCACCGATGATCCCTGGTG
>JAEZCB010000266.1 GCA_023412755.1 Bacteroidota bacterium | reverse complement strand
GCCACCTTCTCGGCAGGCAGATCGAGCAGGGTCGCGAGTTCATCGGCGCTGGGCGGACGCTCATACTCCTGCTCCAACTTGGCGAAGGCCTTGTTGATCTTGTTCAGCGAACCCACCTGGTTCAGCGGAAGGCGTACGATCCGGCTCTGTTCGGCCAAAGCCTGCAGAATGCTCTGACGGATCCACCATACAGCGTAGCTGATGAATTTGAAGCCGCGCGTTTCATCGAAACGCTGTGCGGCCTTGATCAGGCCGAGGTTGCCTTCGTTGATCAAATCGGGAAGGCTAAGTCCCTGATTTTGATACTGTTTTGCCACGGAGACCACGAAGCGGAGGTTGGCTTTCACCAGCTTTTCCAGCGCCTTGCCGTCACCTTCCTTGATGCGTCGGGCCAGTTCTACTTCCTGGTCGGCGGTGATCAGTCCTTCCTTGCCGATCTCCTGCAGGTACTTGTCCAGCGACTGGCTTTCCCGGTTGGTGATCGACTTGGTGATCTTAAGTTGACGCATCCTTGATGCCACGTGTTCTGTCTTTTAAGGTTGATCCAAAGGGCTATCCAATACTCCCCCAAGTGTACGAAACGGCTGCGAAGGTACGACCCCTTCGCCGATCAGGGCAAGGTCTACTTTTCGGCGAAGGGTCCACCACGTTGAATGCTCCTGAAGCTCAATGGTTACCTCATAGCCCCAACCCGTAATAGGCCCGGGTGCCATTGGGGTAGTATCCTTCAATGAGCACACCGCCTTTTCTGTTGGCAAGGACACGGTCCACATCCTCGGGCGAGTTCACCGGCTGCTGGTCTATGCTGGTGATTATGAAGCCCTCGCGGATCCCGCTGCTTCGGAATTTACCACCATGCACACCGGACACCTTCACGCCATTCTCCAGCCTCAATGCACGCAGTTCCTCCTGTGTGGCGGCCCGCAGGTCCGCACCAAGCGAACGTAGCGCTTCATTGGTCTTCTTCACCGAAGCGGCCACGGCACCCTCACGGCCGCGCAACACCATATCATGGATGTTCTCCCGGCCGTTCCGAAGTACGGTAACGGTCACTTTATCACCAGGCCGGAACCTGCCCACCTGTTCCTGAAGCTGGGTAACATTGTTCACCTCCACATTGCCTACGCGCGTGATGATGTCCCCTTCTTTCATTCCGGCCACCTGCGCCGCACCGCCATCGGTAAGGCCATTCACGTAGACGCCGTTCAACCGATCAAGTTTCAATTCCTTGGCCAGTTGCTGATCGATATCCCGTATGCTCACACCGATGAACGCGCGTTGCACGGAACCGAACTCCAGCAGATCGCTGGTGACCTTTTTCACAATGTTCACAGGCACTGCGAAGGAGTAGCCGGCATACGAACCTGTGGTGCTGGCGATCGCGGTGTTGATGCCGACCAGTTCACCGTTCACATTAACCAAAGCGCCACCACTGTTGCCAGGATTCACCGCCGCATCGGTCTGTATGAAGCTCTCGATAGGGAAGATGTCCTTGCCTGGGTCATATTGTAACAGGTTGATGTTCCGCGATTTGGCCGATACGATCCCGGCCGTGACCGTGCTGGTAAGATTCATGGGGTTACCCACGGCAAGCACCCATTCACCTACGCGCACAGCATCACTGTTGCCAAATGGCATCGCATCCAGGCCAGAAGCATCGATCTTGATCAGGGCGATATCGGTACTGGGATCACGGCCCACCACTGTAGCATCGAACCGGCGGCGATCATTGAGGTGCACCATGATCTTGTCCGCACCATCGATAACGTGGTTGTTGGTCACGATGTAGCCATCATCACTCATGATCACACCCGATCCTGCTCCCTGCCGGGGTACAGGATTGGAAGGAGCACGGTGCCCCCAAAAGAAATCCGCGAAGGGGTCACGCACATTCACCATGGTCTCCGTGGTCACGTGCACCACTGCGTTCACGGACCGTTCCGCGGCCATGGTAAGGTCCACAGGTGCACCAGGAAGGCCGGCCACCACCGGCATGTTGGTATAGTGTACCTGTGGTGCTGGTCGTTCCTCCGCGGTGGTATGTACTACGGCATGCTCGGCGCCACGGTCAATGAATTCATGTAAGCCCAAGGCCAGCAGGCCACCGGCCAGGGCCATTGAAAGATGTCCTAATGCCCGTTTCATGTTGGTCTTCTCCTCTTTGGTGATCGTTCTGAGTACACGAAAGAACGTGCCGGAAGCCTCCGAGTTACAGCCGGTTATCATTAAATGTCAGTTAAAAGTTGTTGATCATCCAGGCATGTGCTGGACCGGCCGGCGCCACCGATCTTTGGGGCCCAGATGGAACTGCATTTCGCCAAATGGCATGGCACCGGCAATGATTTCATCATCATAGATGATCGGCGATCCGTCTTTCCGGGAGAGGATCTGTCATTGGTGCAGCGGCTCTGCCACCGGCACTTTGGCATTGGCTCAGATGGATTGATCCTTATCCAGCCGCCTAAGCAACCCCCGGAGCAGTTCCATATGGAGTTCTTCAACCCTGATGGAAGCAAGAGTTTCTGCGGGAATGGAAGCCGGTGTGCGTATGCGTTCTGGAGCGGGATAACAGGCGTGAAGGAAGCCGCTGCATTCACCGCCATCGATGGGCTTCATATAGGAAGATGGAACGGTGAACTGGTGTCGGTGACACTAAAGGATGCTGGGGAAGTGAAGCAAGTGGAAGAGGCGGTGGACTTCATTCACACGGGCTCACCGCATGAACTGGTCTGGGTGGAAGACCCGGCGGCGGTGGATCTGATGGTGGAAGGGCCGAGAAGACGTTACGCCGAACGGGATCGACCAGGTGGTACGAACGTGAATTTCATTACCGTGAAAGAGGCTGTGGTGAACATGCGTACGTATGAACGCGGGGTGGAAGCAGAGACCCTGAGTTGCGGTACCGGCGTGGTGGCCGCGGCGTTGGCGGCGTTGCACCGGCATAAGGTGAAAGCACCTGTGCGCGTTATGGCACCGGGCGGAACGCTGCTTGTACAGGCGGTGCCCGCTGGCCTGGGCTGGCGCGAAGTAGTGCTTACCGGTCCCGCGGTGGAAGTATTCAAAGGAACCATAACGATCTAGAGGGTGCGCGGCAGGTGGAAGCTTTTGGTGATCATCACCGTTATGGTGCTGTTGATGGCCGCCTTGGCCGGCCATTGGGTGTGGATGCGCATCGGGGCATCGTCAACGGAATTCACGGAGGATAGCCGGGTATTGCTGATCCCCTCCGGCAGTGGCTTTGAAGCGGTGATCGATTCGCTGCGCGCCAACCAGACCTTGGGAGACGAACGGATGTTCCGGCTGCTGGCCGAACGTAAGAATTATGTGGGCCGCGTGAAACCGGGGCGGTACCGGATAAAGCGTGGCACCAGCATGAATGCGCTGATCAACATGTTACGTGCGGGCGAACAGGAACCCGTCAATGTCACCTTCACCAACATCGACCACCTGCCTGAATTGGCGGGGCGCGTATCGCAGTATCTGGAGGCCGATAGCCTTACTTTTCTGCGCGCCTTCAGCGATCCGGAGTTGCACCGGGAGGTGAACCTGGACAGGAACACGTTCATCAGCCTCTTTATTCCGAACACCTATCAATTCTGGTGGACCACCACCCCGGCGCAATTCATTGAGCGGATGCGCAAGGAGCACGACGGTTTCTGGACAGAGGCGCGTGTGGCGAAGGCGAAAGAAAGAGGGCTTACACCCACCGAGGTCTCCACGCTGGCCTCCATCGTGCAGGCCGAGACCATGCGCATGCCCGATGCCCCGCGCATAGCCGGTGTGTATCTGAATCGCCTGCGTGTAGGCATGCCCCTGCAGGCCGATCCCACGCTCAAGTTCGCCACAGGCCGCATGGATGCACAACGTGTGTTGAATACGGACAAGTTGGTGGATTCACCATACAACACCTACAAGTACACAGGTCTGCCACCGGGGCCGATCAACATGCCGGAACCGCGTTTCCTGGAAGCGGTGCTGAATGCCGAGGAGCACGATCACTTCTACTTCGTGGCAAAAGCGGACATGAGTGGATATAGCGAGTTCGCGAAGAGCTATGAGCAACATCTGGTGAACGCCCGCAAATACCAGCGGGCGCTGGATCAACGGGGAATAAGGAGGTAGTTGCCGCGAGATCATCCAAGACCTCGAGGCCATTCGGCCGATCCATTCCCGGGCCTATCGGACAAGTGCATGCAGCGAAGAGCGATCAGGTCTTGCGCCCCTCTACCAGTGTATGCCCTATACTCCGCACATCATCGGCGGCGGGATCTTCGAACACCTGCAGGTGGAAGTATTTGATCGCGGCGAGCAGGTGATCGAAGATGTCCGCCTGGATCGGTTCGTATTCAACCCATTTCACTGTGCTGGTGAAGCAATAGACTTCCAGTGGAATGCCGTGTTGATCGGGTGCAAGTTGCCGCACCATCAAGGTCATGCCCTGGTTGATCTGCGGATGTTTTCGCAGATAGCTGTCCACGTAACGGCGAAAGAGTCCGATGTTGGTCATCCGCCGGCCGTTCACCAGCACGGAATGATCCACTTGATTCTCTTCATTGAAACGCCGGATCTCTTCACGCCGCTCTTGAATGTAGCCGTTGATCAGCTGGATCCGTGTCAGTTCATCGATCTCCGCAGGCTCCAGATATCTGATGCTGCTGATCTTTATGCGGATGCTGCGCTTTATGCGGCGGCCGCCACTTTCCTGCATCCCACGCCAGTTCTGGAATGAATCGGAAATGAGCGCATAGGTGGGTATGGTGGTCACGGTCTTGTCC
>JAEZCB010000181.1 GCA_023412755.1 Bacteroidota bacterium | reverse complement strand
GGTGAGGGACCGATCCCTTGGATCGGAATGGATAAGACCGAGCACCACCCCCACAGGCACCAACAGATGCCATTCATGTAGATCTCGTTGGATGAGCAAGGATATGTTATGATCCCAAGGATGGTCGTGGCCCTCTAGTGGAGAGGTGTAACGCCCCCAAAGTTCATTGTGCCAAACGGCTGCCAGGTATCCTGGCGATGCATGCTCGCGTGCCAGATAATATGCCAAGACTAGAATGATCAGGATCCCAGATCCGATCCAGGTCGCACGCTCGCGCAGGAATTGTGGCGTCTTGCGCTGGATGATCAGGAATATGGCAATGCCAGGGAGGAAGAACAAAGCCTGTATGCTTTTCGTGAGCACTGCCCGTGTGAGCAACAGGAACGCACCCAATACCTGGCCTTTATTCCCTTGAATGGTCCAATGGTGGAGGACCAAAAGGGAAGCACACATGAAGAATGCGAGTGGCATATCCTGAGTGCCACCACGCGCACCATGCATATGTAGGATCCCATCACTCGTAAAAAGGATCAACACAGCAAAAAGGGCAAGCCATGGGCGGCCCAGACATCGCCAGCTATGCCAGAGCAGTACCAGTCCCAGTAAGAATGCCGAGATCGCCGAAGGAAGACGAACCGCCAGATCACCAGGACCCATGACATGGAATAGGATCGCCTGGGTCCAGATCAATAGCGGCGGTTTAACTGCCCAGAGGTCAGGATGGCCATCGTACTTCACGACCAACCAATCTCCGCCGCGATACATTTCATAGGCGTTCACGGCATAGCGCGATTCATCCCATGCGCGCAATGGAAGCACGTCCAGATTCAAGAAGATGGGAAAGTATAGCAGGATGAAAAAGAGCACCAAAAAGAGCCCCGAATGCCATCCGCGAAAGAAGAGGTTTTCCGCAGTGCTTTTTCTGGGTGGTCGGGAGACTGTCATCCCTGTGATGTTGCGTGGGGGCCAGGCCTACACCATCATCTCCGGGATCTCTCCGTCCACCACTAGCCTCCCCTCGGTCTTCGCCTTTATCTCTTCGATCGTGACCCCGGGTGCGCGTTCGATCAACTTGAACCCCTCCGGTGTGATATCGAAGACGCCGAGATCGCTCACGATCTTTTTCACGCACCGCACACCTGTCAATGGCAGCGTGCACTTCTTCAGCAGTTTGCTCTCGCCTGCCTTGTTGGTATGCATCATCACCACAATGATGTTTTCCGCGCTGCTCACCAGGTCCATGGCACCACCCATACCCTTCACCATCTTGCCAGGTATCTTCCAGTTCGCGATGTCGCCATTATCGGCCACCTCCATGGCACCCAGTACGGTGAGTTGCACATGCTGCCCGCGGATCATGGCGAAACTGGTGGCGCTGTCGAAGATGCTGCTGCCTGGAAGCAGCGTCACCGTCTGCTTCCCTGCATTGATCAGGTCGGCATCCTCCTCTCCTTCATATGGGAACGGACCCATGCCCAGGATACCATTCTCACTTTGCAGTACCACATTGATGCCCTCAGGTATGTAGTTGGCCACCAGAGTCGGGATGCCTATCCCCAGGTTCACGTAGTAGCCATCCTTCAATTCCCGCGCTATCCGGCGGGCCATCTGGTTCTTGTCCAATGCCATGCTTTGTCGATCTGGTATCAGGCCAAATGTAATTGCCCCGTGCGCATAGGGCGGGATCAGTGAATGTGATGCATTTTGAACGACGCCTGACGCATCCGAACAGGCACCTTCTTCACATTCCAGAGATGGACCACTGCCCGGTCCGATGGCAGGGCAGGTATCCTTACCATCATGTGGAAGCGATCGCCACGCCATGCCTTACTCAAATGGGCTGCTGGTATGGCATGGTAGTGAACACTTTTTCCGTCCTTCTCCAAAGAGGTTACGAGCATGAGATCCAAAAAATGTTGATCCGCCTCCAACGTGCATGTGAACTCGAGGAATTTCACCTCCTCCGTTCCACCGGTCCAGATCTCGAAGAATTCGTTCAACGTACTATCCGGAAGCATCCGCGGACCACGAGTTGTTATCGGTAAAAGTGGCTCCCTCACTAAAAGATGCAGACCCGGACCAGGAGCATGGTCCACCATGGTAAAGCCTTGTCGTGCTTCGTCGATGAAACGGTCATCGGCTATGCGCACATCATGTGGGGCATTCGGGAACCCCACGACATCGGGCGGGTTCAACGGTAGGTCATGTGCCCGTGCCGCATAAGGGATGGCATAACTCAGCTGATGATATGCGCCTATGACCAGGGGTCTATCGGCATGTTCCTGCATGCTGTGGATGCGTTGCAGGAAACGGGCCGGCACCGACTGTTCCGGCCAGAGCAGCGTATGGTCCAAATTAGCCGTGAAGATGGTCCTTGCCGGCAGGTATAGTAGCAAGGGCGCTAACAGGAGGCCGAAATTCCACGATGCTTTTCGCTCGACATCCGCAACATGGACGAGCAGGATCAATGCGAGCGGCACGAGGTGGAGTCCGGCTCGATCCTCCGGATAGTTGACCCCCAGGATCAACGCCATGCCTATCCGCATGAGCATATCCGCCCATAGCACCCCATTCAACAGGAACGCTGTGGCATGCCAACGCCGTTGCAGGATCGGCAATAGAAGAGCGATCAGGAACAAGATGATCAGCAATGCCAGTACGGCCTTGTGATCCGTGCCGATCACAAGACGGCTCAAGGATGCCACCGTTACGGTCAGGAACCCCTCCGTGGATCCATGGTAGAGCAGGCCTAGCCGTTTCAATTCCCACGAAAGCAGCAGGCCCACCATCAAGGGAAGAACGCCGATCAGGGACCAGATGATCGCCTTGCGCCTGGGAAATGGCTCCCGCTGAGAACGCCATTGCCAAAGACCATGTATGGCAGTGAGGGCAATGATCAGTGCCCATAGCGGTACCATGGAAAGGATGGTGAAACAGGCCAATGCCATTGCGACAAGCAGCTGTACGAGGTGGTGGGTGCGCCCCCAACGGTGGTAGCGAATGCCACCATCCAGCGCCAATGCCCAGAACGCCATTCCCAGACCATATCCGCGGAACAAGGAGAAGAAATCCAGAAGAAAGGGGCATGTGAGCAGAACCACCCGCACCAGCCAGCGTAAATGGTGGTGATGGAGACACGCACTAAGACGCCATACGCCCCATGCGTAGATGAGATATGCCGGCAGGCTGCCGGTTCTACTGCCCAATAAGGAAAGACCGAAGATCTTGTAGGAAAGGATGCCAAGGGCCGAACTCAGGAAGTGGTTGCCGGCATCCCATAAGGCATGGTAGGGCAGGAATTCGCCACGCTCCATGAACCAGTATATGGAGGTGCTCTCATCATGCACCCAGGGCACATTCGCCGCCCTGGCTATAACGTATGGGAACAACATGGCCACGAGCAGCAGATACCACAGGTGGTCCTTTTGCTGAACCCGGCCCATGACATGAAAACTATGACCTCGGCTTTACGGTGCGCTGCTCGATGCGCTTCTCGTAGGTCTCGCCTTGGAAGATCCGTTGAACGAAGATCCCCGGCGTGTGGATCTCATCCGGATCCAATTCACCGGGCTCCACCAATTCCTCCACCTCCGCTACGGTGATCTTGCCGGCCATGGCCATCAGCGGGTTGAAATTGCGTGCCGTGCGTTTGTACACAAGGTTCCCGAAGCGATCACCTTTCCACGCCTTCACCAGGGAGAGGTCGGCCCGAAGCCATTCTTCCAGAACATACATTTTTCCATTGAACTCGCGAACCTCTTTGCCTTCGGCCACTTCGGTACCGTATCCGGCGGGAGTAAAGAATGCCGGGATGCCGGCGCCACCTGCGCGGCAACGTTCCGCAAGGGTGCCCTGGGGGATCAGATCGACCTGCAACTCGCCGCTAAGCATCTGCCGTTCGAATTCGGCATTCTCCCCAACATAGCTGCTGATCATTCTGCTGATCTGGCGGGTGCGCAGCAGGAGACCCAGCCCGAAGTCATCAACTCCGGCGTTGTTGCTGATGCAGGTAAGTCCTTTTACACCTTTCCTCACCAATGCATTGATGGCGTTCTCAGGTATGCCGCAAAGGCCGAAGCCCCCGACCATCAAGGTCATTCCATCCTGTAGACCTTCCAATGCGGCATCCGCGTTCGAGACGACCTTGTTCATAATGATCTTCTTGTGAGGTCGGGCGAAGATAGCAGAGCATGCCTTAGCGGCTGTGGCATTTCAAACCCGATACAGGAGTAACTTCCATACGGTAGGTACCTGAGTGGTCATGATCGGGGAAGGCCGTTAACCGATCTGCGGCACATGGTCCACATGGTCATTCATGGCACGCATTCCCAATTGTCGGTCAAATGCGCGAAAACATTGGAGTTCTGGGAGTACGGCATGGCTTTCCGTACATGTCCGGCAAAACCGAACGCCATGAAACCTCTACTACAATATGGTCCGGCTGGCCGGTTGGCACGGCAAAGGGATCAGCATAAAGCAAAGGACCTATGCATCAATGAAGGAGCCGAGAAGGATGCCCGCGTAAGGGAGGGCGTCGGCCTTAACGGTAAGGGGAGGATCATACCTCAGTTGTTCGCCGGATACGGCAATGGACCCTTTCTGATGCCTACACTCCAACTGCCGCGCTAAGCATCACAACATGGCCAGTACCGCAAAAGGACCCGTGCTCACAGTAGATGCTGTGATCGAAGATCACGAGAACAGGATCATGCTGATCAAGCGGGGTGTGAAGCCTTTCAAGGGTCTTTGGTGCCTCCCTGGCGGCAAAGTGGATGCGAACGAGCGCGTTGAAGCGGCCCTGGAACGCGAGGTCATTGAAGAAGTTGGCGTGCGCGTTGGCATACGGGAATTGATCGGCATCTACTCCGATCCAGCACGCGATCCACGGGGCCATTATGTAACGGCGGTATTCCATGCCACCGTGCTGGGTGGCGAACCGATCACAACAAAGGAGGCCAGTGACATCCATTGGCTGGCCCCTGGCGAGGAAATGGAAATGGGATTCGATCATGCCACCATCGTGAAGGATTGGTGGGAAAGAACAAAGGGCGCGGGAAGGAGAGCCCCTCATCTCACGATCCCGCGAGAGCAGGAGCGCCCCATGGTGAAGCGGCATCCGGCCGATCGCATAGTGGCGCAGGTGAAGGATGAAAAGATCGAGGGCAAGCGGCTGGTGGAAGATGAAGCTGGCCGTGGGAAACGGGCGGTGAAGACAGGTGGTGGCGCCGGTGCTCGTGATAAGGAAGAGAGAACAACAGCCGTAAGGATGCGGGGCGATGGTGCCAAAAAGGCCGCCGCCGCCAGCAGGACCATGGCGAAGAGTACTACCCGAAAAGGTTGAAGATGCTATGAGAGAGATGCTGAATGGATGAAATGAAATGAGTCATTCATAAGATGGCCATATGTTTTGGAAACCGCCCGGGTGGAGATATCCCCACCCGGGCTTTTTATTTACATTCAGATGGAGCGGGAGAAATGGGCGAATTGCGGAAGACCACAGGAGGTTCGCCTTTGTGTGAGGTGTGTACCCTTCCCATCGCTCTGGATCGGATCATCTGTTGCGCCCACCGCCACCGCGAGAAGGAGCTGGTGAGGAACCACCTCCGCTACGTCCACCACCGCCCGGAGATACCGATCCTCCTGGAGAACGTCCGGGGCTCCGGCCTGGGGAAACTCCACTGGGGCGCGATCCACCCCTGGGCGTGACTTTCACAGGAGGGCGGGAGGGTGAGCGCTGTTCAAAACTGCGCTGCCGTTCTATGCCACGTTGCCTGTCTCGTTGGATCCGGTAGGGTTCGGTGCTGCGTGTTCGTGAAGGTGTCTGTTGGTCGATCGGGCGGTCAGAGCCTGGAGACGCAATAGGCCGATCATGTCCGGTCTGTTGATCTCGCGTTGGTCGCTGCCTTTGCTCGGTGGGTGCACGGCCGGCAGGTGCTTCGGGCCCAGGCAAACGGCTCCAGCCACCATTCTCATACCGCTGGGTACGATCACCATCCAGGCGATACACATTCCCGGCAGCATCGGTGAAATGGTCTGAAGTGCCGCGCTGACGTACAGGTGTTGCGGCTTGTTCCGCCTTGGCACTTGCACGATCAACGCGAGTGGGTGTCACCCCGGCCCGATCCGTGGATGCATACAGGTCATCGCTCATCGCCATGCGGCCGACATCCTGGGAGGCCGACCTGCCGGATCTTCCGCCACCGGTCAATGAGGGGCGATGGCCATAGACCGTATTGGTGGGCTGGTAGCAGCAGGGTGGATGCCAGGCGTATGGTCCCCACCAGCCCCAGGCATAAGGATATGGCCGCCACATGGCCCAGCCGGGATATACCCAGCCATAGCCCCAGCCCCAGCCCATGCCCCAGCCGAACCAGGGATCATAATACATGTTCCATCCCCATGTCCAGGGACGGGGTCGCCAGAACCCACCCCAAGGCTGGTAGTAAAAGCC
>JAEZCB010000257.1 GCA_023412755.1 Bacteroidota bacterium | reverse complement strand
CTCACGATCCAGGCCAACGGCGGCAACGGTGGTAACGTGAATAACAGCGTGTTCCATGGAGGCGGTGGCGGAGGCGGTCAGGGTAGCATTCTTTTTCTGGAAATGGTACCTCTCGGCAATGTTACGGCCACCACCTTGAATGGTGCAGGAGGCTGTGATAACAATGTGATGCCATGTGCCTCGGTCGCAGGCAGTGGGGAGGGACTGGATAACATGGGTGTGGGCATTTATGGAGTGAGCCCACTGCCCATCCGGCTTCTTTCATTTGATGCGATCGATCGTGGCGAGTATGTGGAAGTGGTCTGGGAAGCGGCGGGCGAAATGCACGATGGGTCATTCGAGGTGGAGCGTTCCACGGATGGTTTGGAATGGGTCTCCATACATCGATCAACTGGCGGACCCGGGCTTCATAATGCCCTCGATATGCGGCCATGGGATGGGCTCGCTTATTATCGCCTGAAACAGGTGGATCCACAGGCGGGTACGAGCTTCTCTCATGTGGTGCCTGTGCAACGTTGGAGCAGTATTGGCACCTTCGTTCACCCTAACCCGGTCCAGGGTATTGCCACCTTACACCTGGAGGAAGAATTGGAACAGGCCACCCTGCGGATCTTCAATGACCTTGGCCAGGTGGCCGCTCCGGATCAACAGGTTAGTGGACAGCGGATAGGCCTGGACCTTACCGCGATGACCGATGGCCTGTACGTGTTCGTGTTGATGACAGGACAGGAACAGCGATCCATCCGTGTGCTGGTGCAGCATTAGCGGCATCTCCTCATTCGGTGGTGCTCGACCGTGTTCGGGATGGGTGGATGATCCGTTATTCGAGGATCAGTTTAACCCGCTCCTCCAGGCGCGCCTGTGGTGCCCGCACCAAAAGCAGGTAGATACCACGTGGTTCGGATGAAAGATCCAGATCCACTTCATCATGGATCACGTGATACTCCCGAATGAGCCGCCCGGTACCATCATACAAGCGCAATTCCAAGGGGCCAGCGGATCGGTCCAGGCGCAGGTGTACATGGTCACGCGAAGGATTCGGGTGTACGTTCACGCCATTGGGAAGGCCGCCGGGAGAATGGTGGCACCCGGATATATCCTCGCAACCATGGCTGGATAGGATCACCGCATATTCTCCCTCTTCTTCCGGTGCGTACTGCGGGTCGTTGGCATCAGGTATGGTCGCCATGGTATTGCAATCGATCCACTGGTATTCGCTGGCGGCGCCGATCGCATGAAGTACACCATCCATGGAGGTGATCGTGGTGTCATGCTCCACATGGGTCACGCGTACCATCATCAAGTGATCACAATCCATCGCATTTTCATTGATGTGAAGATGATCGCCCGGTGGATGATCCACTCCGCCGTAGGTGTAGGTTTCGTTCTCATCACAAACCGCGGCATCGATCACCGTGAGAGGACCACCGGTGAGCTGGATGTTATCGAACCGGTGATTACCCGAAGTTCCGTTCGCGGCGGGGCCAAGGAATTCGATACGGAACGCGAGATGCGGACTATCATAGGTCTCCGCGATCCCAGTAAGCGCATACTCCTTCCGAACGAAGAATTCCGGAACGGCGAACGACTCCAGTTCATGCCATACCAGCTGTTCCGGATCCACCGTGTAGGATACACGCTGGCTATCCGCACCGGCGGTGGTGCGCCGTACAGCATAAGAGAGCATGATGTCACGATGGCCGGTGGAAGGGCAGGTTATCAGGAGGTGCCGGCCGTTGCTGGGGTTCCTCACCCGTAAGCCCTTGCCGGCAGCCACGCCCGCCAGAGCATTCAATGGGGAGCCCTCGTCATCAGGCGTGGCATCCATGTGGCCTGTACCGCTGCCCGCATAGGAGATGGATGCTTCGCCTCCGCCAATGTCCGGGGATACTTCACCGATCGCGCCACCTCCCGGCAGATCATTGAAATGCCAGTAGTTGATCGTTTCTGGTGCGCAATATGGAATGGGAGAGAAGACCGCTGTCACTGACATATCCGCGGTCATATTCACGGTGACCGCACTATCCACACCTTGCAGATCGCCTTCCCAATGGCTGAATGCCCAGCCAGGAAATGGGATGGCCTCCAAAGTGATCGGCACATCCTGGAAATAGGTTCCATTCCAGGGGTATGGATCTTCATCCACACCATATGTTCCGGGTCGCAGTGCTATGGTGTTCACCTGGACATGGCCGGCTTCGGTATCCGAGACATCCACGTTAAGGGCATGCATGGCAGGCAGGTCGAAATGATCGAGCATCTCTTCCATGAAGAACTGTGGGCGTGCCGCTGAGAAGGCATACATCACATCCAGTTTTTGCAGCCAGTCGGCATGATCCACCGGGCTGTTCGGCCAGCGACGCACATGTTCATACATGTCATGCTCTAACAGGCCTTTGTAATGATCGATGATCGCCGTGGTCATTTCCGTCCTGAGGCCGGTGTTCGCCATATCCGCGGCTCTGTTGATGTAGGCGTTCCGGTAGGTGGTATTGCGTAGCAGTCTGCGGAACAGCAGCGTATGGTCACCAGCCCACCCGCCGGTGGCATAGAACAGGTATGGCGAATCGGGCCCGTGATCATGGTTCAGGTTAAAACCCCAGTCGGTATCATACATCAGCCAGCGCCAACGGCCATCATGGCCGTGCGGCGCGCCCGGGATATATCCATTCGTCTTTTTCCGGTAGGCCTTCATGTTGTTCTGTGGCCAATCAAAATTGCCAATGAACACTTGGGCCAGGTGGTAGTCGATGTGATCCTCCACATCCACTTGCTGCACGATCTGTTCGTACACATCCGGTTCCGCGGGATCCTCATCCGCCACAAGGTCCAGCAAGGCGGACCAATGGAGGCTGTCTCCAATTGAAGCATGCCTGTAACGCTCCACCACATCGATCTCATTCTCCTCCAGACCTAGAACGCGCTTGAAGTAATGCTTGTCATACCGTTCCCGCATGGCATGCACACCCCAATATTCACCATTCAGGAACACTACCGCAGGCTGCCCATCCTGTGTTTCAAACCGCATGTATCGCACCATGGCCTGCAGCGTTAGGTCGCGCATGTTGGTGCTGTTGTCATCATTCGCGCTCGTGTGCACCACCAGCCTTTTGAAGCCGGTATCATCCTGAAGAGGGAACATCTGGTGATCCAATGTGGGTGCGCCGTACCGTTCACGGAAATACAGCCGGAACGATTTCCTGCGGAACATGCGCGAGTATGCGCCATGCAGACGGAAACCGACGTCCCTATGGAAGGTGCGTTCGGTCCCACCTGCCGAGAACCACTCCATGCTCATGGGAAACTCCGTCGAGCGCCGCCAGTTGGCGGGGGTATCACCCGTGTTCGTGGTGTTCAGGTTCTCCACCTTCCAATCCTCATAGTCGATACCCGGATTGTATATGCCTGTGCCATGGCCGAAAAGATGCTCGCGCTCCGTGGAGATGGAAAGCACAGGAAGTTCCATCTGCAGGTCATCGCCAAATAGAAAATAGGTGTTCGTAACGACCCTGCTGGGCAAATGACCATCCTTGTAAGCTCTTGCCCGGACCACTACCGCTTTTTTCATCAAGGTGGTTGGCATGTACTGCGCAGGGTGGAAGTGATGCGCGGTACTGGTCCTCATACTCAATAAATTAGGTTGCGAGGAAGGATCCTCCAGCATGATCGGTCCATCGTGAACGAATGCTTTCAGGGTATCATTCAAGGGCTCTCCGATACTCATGATGCCCCAATTGGGATAGACGTTCTTGTAAGTGAAGACATGACCGGCCACCAATTCCGGTGTTGGGATCGAGCCGTCCAGCGTATAGTAGATCACAGCATCGGGGTCAGGATGATCGATGGTGAGCTGAAGGGGGCCTTCATGGAAACCCGCCGGCACAGAGAACTGTGGTGGAACCAAGGCGTCCGTCGCTCCTGAAAGGGCATTGGTGAAACCAGGTGTGGGTTCAGGGAAATAGTACCAGGTCTCACCTCCATCACCAGCCCGGCCGAAGGATACGTGCGGATGCTGCTGGCCCAGCACCACCAGGTCCATGAGGTCACCCAGAGGGGAGGAGAGCACGATGGGTTCTCCGGATGAGGATATCTTGAAGTTCAAGTGATCGGGCCCTCTCGCAGGGTCACCGCTTGCCCAGAGTAGCAGGTGCCCATTGGCGGGTATGGTCAAAGCCGCAGTTCCGGTAGGGAACACGTGTTTGGATGGCTGGGACGCATCATCACTGATCCAGTATCCGGCGAGCGAGATGGGGCTATCTCCACTGTTGAAGACCTCGATCCAATCTTCCGCGGAACCTGTTGTGTCGGTGATCAACTCATGGTGTGCGGCCATGACCTCATTGATCACCAATGGTCCCTGTGCCACCATTGGGAGGTGCAGGAGAAGGAGACAACATCCCTGGAGGTGTGCGTAGAGGCGAGGTAGCATTATTCAGGATCCATTCAGCATGATCATCTCCTATTCGCTGAATGCCATCTGGCGCAAGTGCACGAATGGCACAGGCCTTAACCTATTCCCATGCCGTAGGGTGCGCCAGACGTGATCGCGGATCCCTGGGAAAAGTAAGAGGGATGGGATCCAATGGAACCCATCCCTCTTGCACGGCACAGAACCCCTTACTCTTTTACAAAACGGTGGTGAGAAATTTTCCCATCCTGCGTGATCACCTGTACCAAATATGCCCCAGTGCTGATCGAGGCGATGCTCAAGTGGTCATCCGTGAGCCTCTCCTGCAACACCATCCGGCCTTCAAGGTCCACCACTGTTACCAGCGCGGTGCGCAGTGAAGCATCGCTTCGGAAGAAGAGGACATCCTTGGCTGGAGAGGGGTAAATGAGTAGATCGGGAGAGGGGAGTTCTGTGAGACCGCTGCCGATCGTACTTCCTTCAACGATCGTGATGGTGGAATTCGCTGGTAGATCGCTAAGCGTGTCTATGGTACCTGATGGCCATTGCACCACCAACTCCTCCACCAGATCATCGGAGTCCAGGCCGAAGTGGGCATTCAAACTGCTCATGAACGCGAAACCATCGCCACTTCTGATCTCCCGGATCTGAGATCCCAGGGCGCTTGTGATAGTGATGCGTGCTCCTATGCCATTCATGTTGCTGGCGGTGCCCACGGTATTCACTTTCAGCCAATTATTGCCATTGGGTCCATTCAGGTAGGCCGTGTTGAACCGTACGATATCCAGGAAGCCATCGTTGTTGATGTCGCCCACTGGCCCATGGCCCATTGGCACCACTGCCGGGGAAAAGGTCATATCTCCATTATTCATCATCATGGTGCCACCCGCTCCGAAGATGTCCAGATAGCCATCATTGTTGAAATCGTGCGTGATGTTCTCATTGCCATGCGTTAGGATCTGATCGAAACCCGATCCCGCAGTGATGTCCGTATAGACACCATTGCCATCGTTGCGTAGCAGCTTATGGCCACCGTCGGTGAAGGAACTCACCCCGATGAATATATCCAGATCACCATCATTGTCGAAGTCGCCCCATGCGGATGACCAGGTCTGCATGGGGTCGTCCAGACCATATTGGGCGGCCACTTCCGTATAGGTGCCGTCACCATTATTCTCGTGCAATTCATTGATCTTGGCCGGTGTGTTGCCGCCCCTGCATTTGGAGAGGAACAGGTCCAGGTCGCCATCATTATCATGATCGATCCAGATCGAACCGTAATTGCCTCCTTCTTCAACATCACCAAGTCCGCCTTGGTTGAAGGTCACTGAGCCGGTACCATCGTTCATGTAGAACACGTTGGGATCCACATCATGACAGACGAATGCATCCAGATGCCCATCATTATCGATGTCCACGAAATTGGTGCGTTGTGAGAAAACGTATTCAGGCCCGGAGATCATCGTATATCCAGTACCGTTGTCATTCGCTATCATGAAAGTGGTACCCTGCCCGCCACCGTATAACAGATCATTGAAACCATTGCCATCCAGATCGCCGGCAGCGATGCTCCAGGAAGGCATGTGCGGTACAGTGTCGGTGGGGATCACCGTTGCCGTCCATACGTTAGGCTCGTCTTGATAGAGAATGGTAATGCTCGTGGTGGAAACACGTACGATGTCGTCCAGGTGATCGCCATTCATATCCACGATGCACATCACGTTGCCGGTAACAGGCAGTTGTTGTTGCGTGAAGGTGAGCGCATCCACCAAGGTTGGACCTTCCTGTAGCTGGAATACGAAACCCGAATCGTCCCAGCGGTCATCGAATGCGATAAGGTATGAGGTGCCGGCGGTCACATTGAAGACCGCTGTGGAAAGCCATCCAGAACCGGAATCGTCATCACCGGCCACGCATACCAGCGTACCGCAATTGCCTGTGTAAACATGAAAGCGGGTGTCAATGCCGGCATTCTCCGGCAGATCGGTAGAAATACTCAGCGACTGATCGACCGTGGGTGTGTAGCTGAACCAGTTCCCTTTTGCGGCCACCTGATCACCAATGCAAATAGGTTCTGGCGCCTGGATACCCTCTATCTGGTCCACCACATGGGTGCCGGCGCTGAGGGGTAGCGCATTGGAACAATCGAGCTGGGCGATGAGGGCCGGTGCCAGCATTGAAAGGATCGTGGTGAGTATGGTCCTATTCATCATATGGGGCTTTTGCGATCAAGCTTGGATGCACGGGGTCGTTCCCCGGGACCAATTCTAGTAGATCTGACAGGATGAAGGTAAATGTGCCGACGTGCACTTATCCAATGCTGGTCTTGAACAGGCCCCGGTCTCCTATCCAGGAGCATGGTTGAATTGGAAGGCCCGCCTCCAGAAGATCCATTCCACGGAGACGAGCCTTTCCAGTACCGGAGCAAATACTGCGGCAAAGTAAACGGATCGTTCATACGCGATGGGATGGCCGGATACATCATCAACGATACCATGACGATCCCAAGAGTGGTAAAAGAAAAGGGCGCCTTAAGGCGCCCTTTTCTATCCCGATCGTCGGCTCAAAGATCCAGCATCCGTTTGATCTCGTCCTTGCTTTTCCCAAGTTTTTGCTGAAGCCGGCCGAACAGTTCATCTTCCCGGCCCTCTTCATAGCGAAGATCGTCATCGGTAAGATCACCGTACTGCTGCTTCAGCTTGCCTTTCATAACATTCCAATTTCCACGTAGTTTATCCTCGTCAGCTCCCATTTGATCTGGTCTTTTATGGTTCAATTGATCGTCCCGCACTAACCGGACCGATCCGGTCTTACACGAGATCTTGTCGTCTTGGCGAGGTGTGCGGGGTGCAACTCCACATATAGCTAGGGTGATGCTTCCACAAATTCAAACACCGAAGCCGGGGATCCCGGTACCCTGACTTTCGGCCGGCGACTCGTTCTCACGACGCTGTTTTCTCATCGCACCGTCCGGATCGATGTCCAATCCACCTTTGGAACCATCGCGTCGCCGTTCGTCGTCGGCTGTGTGCCGGTGTTCTTCCTTGTTGTTTTCCCTCTCTTGTAGGCGATCTTTCTCATCCATGGGTTATTCTCAATTATTAGTAGTTCGCATCAGCTGAAGGGGTTCGATCACTTCTCGCGCTTGTTCGGCTTCTCCGGCTCGGGATCCGCTCCGGTGAATTTTTCCGTTCGTACCTGATCGCGCTTGATACGCTCTTCCTTCATTCGCTGTTGAGCGGTGTTTCCGCGTGCATTCTGGTTGTGCCCGTTCGATCCTCTTTCGTCTTTCATGCCAACCCGTTTTCCGATTTGCCGCAAGCGGCGGGCCGATCGTATCAGCGCGTTGCGGCCTCCAGCATCCTTACCATTCTAGAGGCGTTCCCATGAGGATCCGATCATGGATAACGGTCAGCGGCCGGCTCTTGCAGCTTGAAGGGATCGTTTGTCGATATCACTTGGCGCTGACAGGCGGAGCAGGTGGGACGGTTTCATGTGTTTGTACACGTGCACATTCCGCACCCCTTCCTGGGAGAGAGACCGGTGGTTAGGGCTAGAACTCCGCGCTCTTCGGCGTCCGAGGGAATGGGATCACATCACGGATGTTCCCCATGCCAGTAACGAATTGCACGAAACGCTCCAGCCCTAGACCGAAACCCGCGTGAGGCACTGTGCCGAAGCGCCGCGTATCCAGGTACCACCAGAGCTCCTTCCGATCAACGTGCATCTCGTCCATCCGCGCCTCGAGCACATCCAAACGCTCCTCACGCTGGCTACCGCCGATGATCTCGCCTATGCCCGGGAAAAGCACATCCATCGCCGCCACGGTCTTGCCTTTTTCGCTGTAGCCGAGGTCGCCGGGATCGTTCGTGCGCATGTAGAACGCTTTGATCTTCGCGGGATATCCCGTTACGATCACGGGTTTCTTGAAGTGCTTTTCCACCAGGTAGCGCTCATGCTCGCTCTGCAGGTCCACGCCCCATTCCACCGGAAATTGGAATTGCTTCTTCTGGTACGGTTTGCTGCGCAGCAGGATCTCGATCGCATCCGTATAGGTGATGCGCTCAAAAGGATGTTCCAACACGAATTTCAGGCGATCTATCAGGCCCATTTCCTGGCGCTGCGCCTGCGGCTTTTGCGCCTCCTCTTCCTTCAGCCGCGCATTCAGGAATTCCAGATCGTCCATGCTCTCACGCAGCACGCGATCGATCAGGTGTTTGCACAAGCCTTCGGCAAGGTCCATGTCGCCTTTCAGGTCCATGAAAGCGGCCTCGGGTTCGATCATCCAGAACTCCGCCAGATGCCTGGTGGTGTTGCTGTTCTCCGCACGGAAGGTGGGCCCGAAGGTGTAGACTTTCCCTAAGGCCAACGCGCTCAATTCGGCTTGCAATTGGCCACTCACCGTTAACCGTGATTCGCGGCCGAAAAAGTCCTCACGAAAATCAACCTCGCCTTGATCGTTCTTCGGAGGATCGATCGGGTCGAGTGTGCTCACACGGAACATCTCACCGGCACCTTCCGCATCGCTCGCGGTTATGATCGGGCTGTGGAAATAGTTGTAGCCGTTGTTGTTGAAGTATTCGTGGATCCCGAAGCTCACTTGGTGACGGATCCGGAACACCGCGCTGAATGTGTTGGTACGGAAGCGCAGATGCGCATTTTCCCGCAGGAATTCCAGCGAATGTTTCTTCGGCTGGATCGGAAATTTATCGGCCGCGCTGTCGCCAAGCACCTGCACTTCGCTCACCTGCATTTCCACGCGCTGGCCGCTGCCTTTGCTCGCCACCAGCGTGCCCGTGCATCGCACCGCCGCACTCGTAGTAAAACGCGCACGCATCGCCTCATCCACCTTCTCCTGGTCGATCACGCATTGCAGATTCCGGATCGTGCTGCCATCGTTCAGCGCAATGAAACGGTCGTTGCGGAACGTGCGCACCCAGCCGGCCACCGTCACGGTCCTATCGGTGAGCTTCACATCCTCCAAAGCCTGTTTGATCGAAATTCGTTCCATGTCCTTTGCCGCGGCTGTGCATCGCGGGCCGCAAAGATAAGCAATGGGCAGCGGTGTGCGATCGCGCTTCGGGATCGCATTCTGGCCGCCTTCACGGGCTGTCCGCTTTAGTTGCCTTGCCCAGGCCAGCGGTCAGGGCGCTGTGGGGGCTTCCTCCGGTCGCCTCCTCGCTGCACCTGTCCACAGGCCCGTTATACGGCAAGTTACCGCTCCCCTACGCAGTACTGCGGAGCCTGGCGGAGGTCTCCGTCCATCAAGAATGTTCCCGTCACTCCAACGGCAATGTCAGCTCCACCCGCGTTCCCCGCTCCAGATCAATGATCCGGAATCCCGCCGGTCTTCCCCGCTGCTTTTCAACCAGATCCAGCCGTGCACGTGTGATCACCGTGGCCAGGGACCGTTTCTTCGGTGCATTGGGCTTGTTGGCCTCGGCGGCTTTCCGGCCCACGCCATCATCCTCGATCGCCAGCAGAAGGTCATCGCCACGCATTTCGATCCTTAGACTGATCCGGCCTTGGCCTTCCCTGCCCGCCATGCCATGCCAGATCGCGTTCTCCACGAAAGGCTGAACCACCAGCGGCGGCACCAACACATATTCCTGGTCGATCGCGGGATCCACTTCGATCCGGTGATCGAATTTTTCGCCGCTGCGGATCCGTTCCAGTTGCATGTAAAGATCCAGCGCCTCCAGATCGTCCTTCAGCGGCACCTCGGCCTGGCGGCTGTTCTCCAGCACCAGCCGCATCAACCGAGCGAATTTGGTAAGGAAGGTGGTGGCGCGGTCTGGATCGCTCTGCTGCACGAACGCGTTGATCGAGTTCAGCGCATTGAAGATGAAGTGCGGATTCATCTGGCTGCGCAGCGCCTGTGTCTCCAGTTCGGCCGCTTCTTTTTCATGCTTCGCCTGCCTCCGCTTCCGATCCGTAATAAAGAAACCGGCGCCGCCTGCGATCAGCAGCACCGCGACCATACCGAAGGCGATCGCGTTGTTGCGCGTGCGATCCGCACGGAGACTTTCGATCGTCCGGGCTGTTTCCAGCCGTTCCACTTCCGTGGCATGCCGTAAGCTGTCGCGCAACGCTTGCGCGAACAGCTCGTACCGCTGCAGTTCACGCCTGATGTTCTCGTTCGCTACACTGTCCTTCAAAACCGCATAACGCTTATGATGTGCTAGCGCTTCCTGTGAATTGCCCAAACCATCGTTTATCGATGCCAGCAGTTCTTCGAGGAACATCTCGCGGTGCAACGAAAGTTCCAGCGGGCGAAATAGTTCCTCCGCTTCCCGAGCGATCCGCAATGCACGCCGGTGATCGCCGTAGGCATGCAGCGATCGTGCGAGGTTGATCAGCACCGTAGCCTTGTAGTCCACCACCGGGCTGTGCGCAACATCGATCAACGCCTGTTCACCCAAAGCGATCGCGCGATCCATCTCACCAAGCGCACGATGCACCGTTCCCAGGGTCGATGTCAGGATGCTCGTCGGTCCAGGGTGCACGTTGCGGTCCACCAGCGAAAGACCGCGCTGGCAGAGCTGCAATGCTTCTTCCGGTGCATTATGATCAAGGTGGATCAGTGCCGCATTGTTCAGGGGTGTGATCACGCCCAGTGTATCACCATTCAAAAGAAAGGCCTTCACCGATCTATCGTAATAGGCCAGTGCTGTATCGGGCCGTTGCTGATCCTGGTACACCAATCCAATGCGTAATAGATTCCATGCTACGGCTCCTACAAGACCGCGAGCCTCCGAAAGTCGAAGTGATCGCCGGTTATACTCCAGCGCCGCGGCAAAATCACCGGTCATGTAGCGTGCCAGTGCGATCGCCGTAAGGGCTGCCGCAATGCCGGCCGTATCGGCTGTGGCCTGGCGGAATTCCAGCACACGATCGAGCATGGGCAACGCATCGGCAGCTTTTCCATGATCGATCATTTGCTCCGCGAGGAATTGTTCACCGAAGGCGATCATCTTTTCATTGCCGGTGGAACGCCAATGATCCAGCGCATTGTTGTACCAGGCCGTCGCGCTGTCGTCCATATTCCGCCGGGCGTAATGGCGGCCATAATTCCAAATTCCTGCTCCTTTGTGTTCCTGTACCTCAGGGTAACGCCAGCCTGCGTTCTGCAAACTGTCCGAGATCCTGATCAGCGCGCGAGCTGCCGGTCCGCCCACCACAGGATCTTCATTGCGGCTCACTTCACGCAACGAGCGCATGCGTTCGAGCGCGGTTTCCTGATCGGGACCTTGTGCCATTATCGGGCTCGCATATACTCCGATCATGATCAGGAACAGCGTACCGGCTATGGTCGATCTTTTCACGCGGTTGAGGAAATGCAAGGTGTGTGGTGAACGATCAAAGATGCGAGCGCTTCGCTGAAAGCGTCGTGATCCCACACTATTTCATGGGTGCTTTGGATCGGTCCGTTGCTTGTGGACCATCGGTTCAAAGATCCATTCAACATGAGCGAAGAACGTTCCCTGCATGGCACCAACGCGATCAAGAAGATCCAGGACCTGGCCGATGAAATGCCGATCTGCATGTTCCTCACAAGCCTCGGCGACAGACCGATCCCCACGCGTCCCATGGCCACCCAACGCATCGATGACGATGGCTGCATCTGGTTCCTCAGTTCGCGCAGTAGCATGAAGGATTCGGACATCCGCCGTGATCCTCAAGTGCAGCTGATCTATGCCAATAGGGACAATGCGGAATACCTCTCTATTCTGGGCGAAGCGGAGGAGCTGGATGATCACGAGCTGAAAAAGGAACTCTGGTCACCTATGGCCAAGACCTGGTTCCCCAATGGAGTGGAAGATCCCGATCTCACAGTGATCCGCGTGCGTGCGCAGGAAGGTCACTACTGGGACACAAAGCATGGCAGGTTCGTGGCCATGGCAAAGATCGCTGCATCGGCGGTCACCGGTGCCGGCCGCGATGATGGGATCGAAGGCGAGCTGAGACCTTGAGGATCAGAACAGATGGCGGGCAGCCGCCAGCAAGCGTGCTTCTGCGAACGGTGCCGCCATGAGTTGCGTACCGAATGGCAGCCCATTACTGTGTGTACCGGTGGGAATGCTGATGGCGGGCACTCCAGCAAGGTTGGCCTGTACGGTGAAAATGTCCTGCAGATACATGGATACGGGATCCTTGATCGCGCCATGTTCAAATGCAGTGGCCGGACAGGTGGGTAGCATGATCAGATCGTAGCGTTCGAATGTGGCGAGGGTATTGTCGCGGATGATCCTCCGTACGCGCTGCGCCTTCGCATAATATGCATCATAATAGCCAGAACTGAGCACGAAGGTCCCGAGTAGGATGCGGCGTTCCACCTCAGCTCCAAAACCTTCCGACCTGCTTTTTCGGTAGGTCTCCTCCACACCTTGGGCACTACCGCTACGGTGGCCGAAGTGCACCCCATCGAACCTGGCCAGATTGCTGCTGGCTTCCGCCGTGGCCAGTATGTAATATGTGGGAACAAGGTGTTCGAGCAATGGTAGTTCGATCTGTTCCACCACATGTCCATCGGCCTTAAGCCGGGCGATGTGGCCCTGCATATGTGCCACTATCTCTGGATCGATGCCCTCTCCTTCGATACCCTCGCGGTAATAGGCTATCCTGAGCTTTCCAGGATGTTCCAATGTGACCGGCTCAACCGGTCTGCTGCTGGTGGTACTGTCGTTCGGGTCACGCCCGGCCATGGTCTGATATAGCGTAGCAGCATCCTCGATCGTCTCCGTGAAAGGCCCGATCTGGTCGAAACTGCTGGCGAAAGCGATCAGGCCATAGCGGCTGATGCGGCCGTACGTAGGCTTCAATCCGATGGTGCCGGTGAACGAAGCGGGCTGCCGAATGCTTCCCCCGGTATCGGAACCCAGTGCGGCATGCGCCATTCCACCGGCCACGGATGCTGCGGCACCTCCGCTGGAGCCACCAGGTACCTTATTCGGATCGACCGGATTGCGCACTTTGCCATAGGCGCTGTTCTCGTTGGAGCTGCCCATCGCGAACTCATCGCAGTTGGTGCGCCCGAGGATCACCGCGCCAGCGGTGATCATTCGCTCTACGGCGGTTGCCGTATACAAGGACGTGAATCCTTCGAGGATCCGGGATGCCGCGCCAACACGATGGCCTTTGAGGCAGATGTTGTCCTTGATGCTCACTACCATGCCGGCGAGTGGCCCAGCATCACCGTTGCGAATGCTTTCATCCACGGCCACGGCCTGTTCCAATGCCGTTTCCTCGAAGACTTCCAAAAAGGCATTGAGTTCCCTGGCCTGATCGGCTTTCCGAAGCGCTTCTTTCACACGTTCCTCCACGGATCCCTTTCGGACCAGAGGACGCAATGGGTGTTGAATGGTATGGGTGCTCACGCGGACGAACGCCTACTTCCTTTCCTCGGACCGCGGTGCTTCCTTTTCTTCGTTCCGGCTGGCATCCTTGAACTCTTTCATTCCCTGGCCAAGGCCGCGCATGAGTTCAGGGATCTTTTTGCCGCCGAAGAGCAGAAGGAGCACCACCACGATCAGCACGATCTGCCAGGGGCCGATGGCGCCGAACAAAACGATCATGGGTAGGGTGGTCATGGGGAAGGGGCTTGGAATGAAGGACAAAGGTAGTCATATGGCCTCGATGGACCATGTTTTCAGCCTTTATTCATGATAGACCCAGAGGTAGGGATCCACTTTCACCAGACCATCGGCCGTCACTTTCCAGATCTCTATGTGGGCCTTGCTTCCATCATCATCGGTGAGCACGGTGCCCAAGGTCTGTTTGGTGTCCACCTTCTGGCCCTTCGCCACGCTCACTTCGCGCAGGTTGCTATACACGCTCCGGTATGCACCGTGGCTAACGATCACCGCCTTGCCTGCTCCGGGGATCACGATCACACTGCTCACTTCCCCCCGGAAAAGCGCCCGCACGGCTGCGCCCTTTTCCGTGGTGATGTCGATGCCATTGTTCTCTATGGTGATCCCCTTCAACACCGGATGTGGCTGCTTGCCAAAACGGCTTGTGATCACGCCTTTTTCCACTGGCCACGGGAGTTTGCCCCGATTCTTTTCGAAATCGGCATTCAATTCCTTCGCTTCAGGGGTCAGGGTGAGGTCGAGCTTTGTCCCCGCCGCCGAACCCGCCTTCGGTTTCAATTCAGCTTCTATGGCCTTACGGATCGCGTTGTCCAGATCCTTGCGCTGTTTTTCCTGTTTCCGCTGGGTATCCTTCAGCTTGGTCTCTTCTTTTTTCAGGGAGGTAAGTGCGTTGTGCTGGCCACTGCGATCTTTGGCAAGGCGTTGTTTCTCCGCGAGTTGCTGGCTCACCAGGCGGTTCTTTTCATCACGCTGCTCTTTCAAACTCGCGAGCCGTTCCTCCAAGGTGGCCTGCGTTTCTGTGATCAAGGCCGCCTGCCGTTCCCGTTGCTCCCCGATCTGCTGCAGGTAGCGCGACCGCTTGAATCCTTGCTGGAAGCTGTTCGCAGCGAAGATGTAGCTCATGCGGTCATAAGCACTGCGGTTCCGGTAAGCGAATTGGAGCATGCGGCCATACTCTTCCTTCAGGACCTCCATATCGTTCTTGAGGGAGATGACCATTGCCTCATCCTCCTGGATCCGCTGGTCCACCCGCTTCAACTCATTGTTCATGGTGCGGATCAGTTGTTCCCGCGCCTGGATCTGCTGCTCCAGCAATTGAAGCTGCTCCTGTGTTACCCGCTGCTCCCGCCGCGCCTGTTCGATCAAGGCCGTGGTGGTGCGGATCTGCTTATCCAGTGCTTCTCTCTTGCGCTCGAGTTCTTTCCGATCCTGTGCCTGTGCCCCGGCCAGCATGATGATGCACAGACCGAGCATGCACCACCGTACCAGTTTCCATGGTGGGTGGATAAGGATCATGTTCTGCCTGGCCATGCGTTCGAATGCGGTGCGCGTAGTGCGAAGATCGCTTTGCGAGCCCATTTGGGAATTGTGCGGCGGAGGCATTTACCCACAGCCACGGATGGATCACGGCATGGGTTCGTACTTCTCCGGCACTTTGAAGGATACCTGAAGGGGCCCTTCAAGTTCGATCCGGGATAGTTCCAAGGTGCCGGAGGCCTGGCGTTCAGGATCCGTAAGTGTGATCCTGATCTGGGTAGGCAGGTGGCCGAGCTCGGGCCCACCACGTTCCTCATACCGGATGTCGGCGCTTTGGTCGTTGGCCAGGTCTATGATCTGCACCCGGGTAACGCGGAAAGTTTCGGGATCGATCCAATATCTATGCACCACCGCTTCCCGCTCTTCGGCCTTCCTCAACGTACGTTCAAGCCGCCGTTCGCCCATGTCACGATCCCTCAGTAGGGTGTCGCCCGGAGCGATATCCTCCGCGGCTCTTACGAACCGGCGTTTTTCCCTGCTGGTGAGCACGTACTGGCCATCCTCGCGATCAGAACGGTAACGTTCATTTGGATCGAGGCCTATCGGTCTGCCGGATAGAGCCATCAGGAAGAGATCGAGGTCTGGCTGGAGGCCGAATTTTTCTTTCGCGGTCTTATGGTCTCCGAGGAAATATCGATCATTCAGCTTGTCCACCAGCTTCAAACTGTCCGGCGTGAGCAACACCCGCGCCACCTCGATACCTAGTGCCGGAATGACACTTACCCAGGCCGCACTGTCCCGGATAACACGGATCTGCGCTTTGAAGCTCCTGCTGCCTTCGGGCAGCTTCAAGGTGATGTTGCTGCGTGCGGAGTAATGGGTGAATGTATCCAGCTCACTGGCAAGGAGCTGCTGTACGAGCCGCTCCGCTGAACGTGCCGGTATTTCCCGTGCCTGCAGAAGGGGCAACGGCTTCTTGCAGGCATACAGGCCGAAGATCGCCAGGAGCAGGCCCGTTCTGGCGATGGTCCTCATTCCAACCGCCGGCCTTCGTTTATCTTCTGTTCCAGGTGCTCACTCACATCACCCAGCTTCTGCGCTGCGCGCCATTGTTGCAGGGCACCATCCTTATCCCCCAATTCATAAAGTATGTCGCCGTAATGTTCCACGATCACACCTTCATTGGCCCCACCGGCCTGCATGGCGCGCTCGATCCACGACCGGGCATCGTCGTACCGGCGCAATTTGAAAAGCACCCAGGCATAAGTGTCCATGTAGGAAGGTTGCCCGGGAGCCAGTTCGTTGGATCGGCGGCTCATCTTCGCGGCCTTTTCCAATTCATCCCCCTGTACACTTAAGTGGTAAGCGTAGTTATTGAGGGTGTTGGGGTTGTCTGGTTCAAGCGCAAGTGCACGCTCATAAGCATGTGCGGAATTGGCATGATCGCCAGCGGCATTGTACGCATCACCGAGGCTGCTCCAGAACTGGGCGAGCAGGGGCGGATTGTCCACGACCAGATCGCGGCCCATGATCAGACTCTCGATAGCTTCATCGTGTTCGTTCAACTGGGAAAGGCCGATGCCACGGAAGAGATACAATTCTGGAACTGTGGGGAAGAGGCTGATCGCTTCCTGGGCATCCGTTTCCAATGATGCGAAGTCACCAAGCTGCATATCCAGCTGCAGCAATTGGATGTGGATCGGGAACTTATCCTTTTCATATACCAGCGCCTTCCGGAATTCTTCCCTCGCCTCTGCGAAACGCTGGTCGCGTAGAAGGAAATCACCATGGATGGTGTGGGGCTTGCCACTTTCCGGATGTGCGATCTCCAGAGCCTCGATCAATGTGTATGCCCGCTCAATGAGCCCCTCCCGATCACCGGCCTTCACGTTGGCCTGATCGGTCATCTCGAAGAATCCAATAAGCACCTGCATCTTGGCGTCGATGTCCAGTTCGGGATCCAGGAATGCTTCGCCGAGGTGATGATAGGCTTCATCCAATTTGCCAATTCCGTAATAGTGTTCCGCCAAGGCGATCCTCAACATGCTGTTTGAAGGATCCAATGCGAGAACATTCTTGTATAGTTCCAATGCTTTCTCATGTTCGCCCCGCTGGTTATATAACTCAGCGAGCAACGCTTGATATTGGGGCGTAGCGGGATAGGTCTTTATAGCCCGCTTCACCAGCTCTTCTGCCTCGGCGAGCTTGCTGTTGGCCACCAGCATGGCGAACTGCTGATGCACCACCTCCTCGTTGAGTCCGAAACGCTGCTCCACATCGGCATATACACGCATGGCCTCCGGAACTCGGCCGCTGTACGCCAAAGAATTGGCCAGGTCGAAGTAGACCTCATACCGCTCCGGCCACCGCTGCACGATCTCTTTGTATGTGCCGATGGCCTCATCCACTTTGCCTCCTTGCTGGTACAGGTCCGCAAGCAGAAAGCGGTACCAGATGTTCTCCTTGTCCGTATTGACCGCCCGCCGTGCCATGTCGATGGCCGCGGAAAGATCCTGGGAATGGTGGTACAATTTGCTCAGCTCGAACATGGCCGCATCATTCTGCGGATCCAGCTTAAGGCATTGCTGATACAGGGAGATGGCCTTGGCGGACTGACCCGAGAGCCGGGCCTGCGTGGCATCCATGAAGAGGCGCATCACTTCAGCGCGCTTGTCTTTGGGCTGCGGGCCAGGATCCGCCAGCTCCGGATCCGGGCGCATGGGAGCACTTTCCGCCACAGGTTTCGCCCCACCGCAGGCCAGGAGCATGGGAGCCGTAAGGAGCCAGAAGGCAAGGGTGCGGAAAGTGGACATGATCATCCTAAGGTACTGTCGTCGCTGAGACTTACATCCATCGGCCTCCCTTTCACCAGGGCACGTTCACCGATCATGCTATTGTCCACAACGGCTTCAGAGATGGTAACGCCCGGACGTACGATCGAATTTCGTACCACACTGGCGCTTATGGTGGTTCCGCGCTCAATGCTGGCGAATGGACCTATTACGGAATCCAGCAGCACCACATCGTCGCCGATGAAGCAGGGCGGCACGATCACACTGTTGGTCAGCTTCACATTCTTGCTCACCAGACCGTTCTGGTCCTTAATGAACCCAAGTACCTTGGTGTTGGTATCCACCATGGCGTTCTTGTTGCCACAGTCCATCCAGACATCCACAGCACCGGACTTGAAACGTGCGCCTTTCTGTTTCATATTCTCCAAGGCGTTGGTGAGTTGATATTCCCCCTTGTCCTTGATGTCATTATCGATGAGGTACTGCATTTCATCGCGAAGGCGTTCACCATCGGCGAAGTAGTATATGCCGATGATGGCCAGGTCGCTCACGAATTCCTGCGGCTTTTCAACGAATTCGGTGATCACTCCTTCCGCGTTCTTCTTCACCACGCCGAAGGGTTTGGGGTCATCCACCTTGTTCACCCAGATCACACCGTCGCAGTCCTTATCCAACGTCATTTCCGCACGGAACAGTGTGTCCGCGAAGGCAACAATGATCCGGCCTTTCAACGCACTGCCGGCGCAGAGTATGGCATGTGCCGTACCCAGCGCCTCCTCCTGGTAATGAATGGTTCCCGTGGCACCCACTCCTTCGGCGATGGAGACCAGCCGTTGTTCCACCTTTTTCCCGAACGAAGGTCCTATCACGAAGGCTACTTCCTCCACAGGTTCCCCGGCCACCGCGGCCAGATCCTCCACAAGGCGTTGTACGATCGGTTTGCCAGCGATGGGCAGAAGAGGTTTCGGAGTGGTATGGGTGTGCGGCCTCATCCGCTTGCCCATGCCAGCCATAGGTATGATCAATTTCATGCTTGCGTACGTTCTCTAGCTTAGCGGGTACCGGTGTGCCCGAAGCCACCCGCCCCGCGTTCGGAGGCGCGAAGTTCCGGAACTTCCTCGAGAATGGTCCGGACATAATGGGCGATCACCAACTGTGCGACCCGCTCACCATCCTTCACCTCGAAAGGTTCGCGGCCCAGATTCACCAGCAATACGCCCACTTCTCCTCGGTAGTCCGCATCGATCGTTCCCGGTGCGTTCAATACGGTGATGCCGTGTTTCAAAGCCAGCCCACTGCGTGGTCTGACCTGCGCTTCCGTGCCATCGGGCAATTCCAGAAAAAGGCCGGTCGGGATCAAAGCACGCTCACCAGGTAGCAACAGGACCGGCCGATCGAGGTTCGCACGAAGGTCCATGCCTGCACTTTGTTCGGTGGCATAGGAGGGGAGTGGGTGCTTTCCCCGGTTGATGATACGTATCCGCATAGCTGTGTTCGCCTCAGGCACGCTCCTTTGCTTTGAGCAGCCCCATTATCCGGTAGCTCATGTCCATGAACAGGATCTTGGGGTTCGCGTTGCGTTCCACATGGTGGTGGGCATGCTCCAGTTCCCGCCTGATCCGATCCGCATTATGATCGGTGAGCTGACGGCTGAACTTTTGGACGAATTCCTGCTCACGGCCGGCCACCTTCACAAGCGAAGCCGCCTGCTGCCATTGCAGCACACTCTGCCGGATCATGCGCAAAGCATAGCGCAGGAATGATTTCTGCCGCTCTCTACCCATTTTCTGGAATTGCTCAGTGAATTCGGCCACCTCCACCACATTCAACTGATAACAGGCCAGCAGCCAGGGGCGGAACAGATCGAAAAGATCCTCTTCACCCTTCTCCGCCATTTCGATGGCTTCCAACAGATCGCCGTCGCTGCGCATGCCGATCATCATGGCCTCTTCCTCTGTCAATTCCGGGAAACGCTCTTTCATGGCGCTCACTACATCCTCCGGGCGGAGGGCCGGGACCTTGGTCAATTGGGCCCGGCTTACGATCGTTGCCAGCAATTGATCCGCGGCATTCGCGACCAGCAGGAAGACCGTATTTGGCTCGGGCTCTTCAAGGACCTTCAATAATTTATTGGATGCGGCGGTGTCCAACAATTCCGGCTGCCAGATGAGCATCACCTTGAAGCCGCCACGAAAGGCACGCAGGCTGAGCTTGCGCTGGATATCCTGGGCTATGTCCACACCCATGCGAAGCTGTTTATTCTCGCTCTCCAACATGTCGCGCCAGATCTCGATATCCAGATAGGGTCGCTTCAGCACCGATCCACGCCATTCGGTAATGAAGCGATCGCACGTCTTCGGTTTCTTTTCCTCTAGGTATATCGGGAACATGGTGTGCAGGTCCGGATGCTCCAGCTTCTCCATTTGCCGGCAGGAGGAGCAAGTGCCGCAGGCATCATTCTGACCCTGTTGTTCACAGAGCAGATATTGCGAATAGGCCAGTGCGAGCGGCAGGTTTCCGCTACCCCGGGGGCCCAGGAAAAGTTGTGCGTGAGCCACGCGTTGTTCGCGGATGTTGGAAATGAGTTTCCGCTTGAGGGCTTCCTGTCCTATGACCTCCCTGAAAAGCATGGCACGAAGGTAGGCGCGACCGGTGGACAAGGCACCTCCCCAGGGCCTGCCTGATGGCCTTAATTTCGCACCCCGTTCGCCCGAGCGTACCATCGCGAAGGCGCCGCTCATGCACAACATGGACAGTTTCTCCTTCAAGGATCGAAAGGCACTGGTACGTGTGGACCTCAATGTGCCACTGGACGCGAATAGGCAGGTCACCGATGACAACCGTACCATGGCCATTGTGCCAACGGTGAAGAAGATCCTGAATGATGGTGGAAGCGTGATCTTGATGAGCCATTTGGGCCGGCCCAAGGGTAAGCCGAACCCGGAGATGAGTCTGGAGCCGGTCGCGAAGCATTTGGCAGGACTGCTGGATGTGCCGGTGATCTTCGCCAAGGATTGTGTTGGAGATGATGCCAGGGCGAAAGCCGCCGCATTGAAGCCTGGGCAGGTGCTTCTGCTGGAGAACCTTCGCTACCATCCAGAGGAAGAGGCTGGTGATGAAGGCTTCAGCCGTTCATTGGCCGAATTAGGCGACGTGTATGTGAACGATGCATTCGGCACCGCGCACCGTGCCCATGCGAGCACTACGATCGTGGCGAAGTTCTTTCCTAAAGACAAGCTGTTCGGTCACCTGATCCAGGGTGAATTGGACAGCCTTGGGCGTGTGTTGGAAAAGCCCGAGAAACCCCTGCTGGCCATAGTTGGCGGCGCCAAGGTGAGCAGCAAGATCGAGGTGCTGGAGAACCTGCTGGGCAAATGTGATGAAGTGATCATTGGTGGTGGCATGGCGTTCACCTTCATGAAGGCCAGGGGAGGCCAGGTGGGTGCCTCATTGGTGGAGGAGGATCATTTGGAGACCGCCCGTAACATCATGGCCAAGGCCGAGGAAAAGGGCGTGGAACTGCACCTGCCCACCGATGCGGTGGTGGCGGATGCTTTCGCCGAGACCGCCAATACCGATGAATGTGCTGCGGATGCCATACCCGATGGTTGGATGGGTCTGGATATTGGTTCGAAGACGGTGGAGCGCTTCAAAAAGGTCGTTCTGCGCAGCCGCACCATCCTCTGGAATGGTCCGATGGGTGTCTTCGAAATGAAGCCATTCCAGCGCGGCACGAAAGCGATCGCCGAGGCTGTGGCCGAAGCATCTGATAAGGGCGCCTTCAGCCTTGTGGGGGGCGGTGATTCTGTGGCCGCGGTCAACCAGTTCGGTGTCGCGGACCGCATAAGTTATGTGAGTACTGGCGGTGGAGCAATGCTGGAGTATCTGGAAGGGAAGGAGCTTCCCGGGATCGCCGCGATCAGAAAGTGATCTTGGAGGGTTGGCCGCGCTGCTGTTGAAGAGCGGAAAAAGCTTTCATTTCTCAAAGCCGGGCCTTCTCTTTGGTGCTCCATGCCAGGCCGTTCCATCCCATCAGCAGTCTGGGTCATGTTCAGCGTCGCGCTGTTCTTCCGGCTCGCGTTCTTTTTCCATCATGAGGCGCAGGGATGGCGATTGACACATGATCCCTCATTGTATCTGGCCCTTGCCGATGGGTTGAAGCATGGCGCCTTCACCATGTTCCACCCGTTGGATATCCCAGAGACCACACGCATGCCCGGATATCCCTGGCTCATCCATCTGGCCGGGGGTGTACGATCGGTGCTTCTGCTGCAGGTGGTATCCAGCAGCCTGAAGATCCCATTGATGTATATGCTTGGAACGCATGCAGGCCTCAATGGACGCATGGCATGGGTGCCTCCGCTGCTCATGGCGATCGAACCAATGGACATCATCCTATCCGGGGAACTTCTTACGGAATCGCTTTTCGCCATGCTGCTGTTGGGTGGGCTGGTGCTATTGAGCCCGCCCCGTGGCGTGGTCGCGGTGATATGTGCAGCAGCATGTTTCGCGGTAGCCGCTTATCTGCGACCCAATGGACTTCATATCGCCCTGCTCGCAGGGGTGCTTCTCCTGCTACAAAAAGGACAGCGCCGCTGGCATGGTTTCCTGCTTATGATCCTGTGCCTTCTAGCGGTTTTGCCTTGGATGCTTCGCAACCGCGCTTTGGATGGTAGGTTCCACGTTTCGGATAGTGGGGTGGTGGTGGCCGCGCATTTTCATGTCCCTCAGGTGTTGGAGGCAGTGGGAAGATCCACTAATGAAAAGGAGCGGCAGCAGCTCCGGGAGATCGCGAGCAGGACCAATTGGACGGATCGTGTGGAAATGCGTGCCTATTTCGAGGGTATATCAGCGCATGTCCATCGGACTTTCCTGTCCCATCCCTTTACATGGGCGAGGCTTCAATTGGAAAAAGCAGCGCGCATCCTATTGGCTCCGGGCAAGGGATACGCGCAACGGCATTTCGGTTCCGGGCCCACAACCATTCTGCTCATCGGTGTCTCACTGCTATTCTCCTTGTGCATCGTTGCTGGAGCAGTGTTCCTGATCATGCAAGCATCAAGGATCACTCAGCATGAATGGCTGCTTTTGTTCGTGGCCGCTTTCACGATCTTGAGTGGTGCGATCTCTACCGCGGATGCACGTTTCAAGAACCCGGCCATGCCACTGCTCCTTATACTTGCGGCAGGAGGCATTCAACGGCTGCTGCAACGGACATCATCCCCATCTGTTCAGCGCTGGCTGAAGAAAGGGGTCAATCCAGATAGTGCGCGAGCGTGATGGTCTGCTTGAAGCGCTCCAAGTTGCCGTCGATATCGAAAGCCTCGAGCATCACGATGTAAGGTCCCATCCTGCCTTTGCTTCCATTCTCCATCACACCATCCCAGGAAACTGAGCCGGAGGTGCCAAGCAGATGGCTGTTCAGGAGCCGCTTCACTTCCCGGCCGGCTGTGTCGAATATTATCAGCGTACCTACGAAGCCATGATCGTTGAACTCATATGTGATGGTGACCACATCCTGGTGTCCATCATTATCAGGCGAGAAGATCGGTGGATCGATCGTCATGGTGCCAGCGGCTTCGGGAGCCGGTGAATACTGGGAGTTCTCATAACCTGGGGTTGCCCTGCCGGCCATTTCAGAGGCCGTCTGCCAGTTGGTCGGATCCTGCGTCTGCCGAAAGGGGTCTATGCGTTCCAGACTGAACCCTTTTGTGCGGGAGATCAATGCGAAATGCATGTTGTCATGATAACGGAACTGGTCTATGACCTCATTGTCCGCGCCCATCAAGATGACCGTTCCTTCCGTATTGGTGAAACTGGGCAGGTTCATTTGAATAGACCGATCGGTGAGACTTTGTGGATATTGGCGCTCCACATTGGCAATGCTGGAGGTTGCCACCGCATAGGTGCCTGGCATCAGGATCCACGCATCCTCGGTAATGATCCTTGCGGTGTCCGTAAGCTCCCGGCCTATTTTCATGCCGGCAAGGTCGATCACCTTATTAGAGCGATTGTATAATTCCACGAAGTCGCTGCCACCGGTCTCGGTATCATACAATACCTCATTGATCACCACGTCGCCAGGAGCCACCAGTTCTGGTATGGCGATCTGCGCTGTATTTCCACCGATCGCATTGCCGCTGCAATCATATACATTGGTAACAGTGACGGTATAGGTCGTTCCGATCTGTGGCTCATCCGCCAACGTGAGCCAAACCCTTCTTTCACTGCTGATGTCCACTCCTGTTATGTCCAAAAAAGGATCGATGGAGTATTCACCCATTTCCAGGCTCGCCAGATCCATTGCTTCACTGAAATGCAACTGCACGAGCGTGGAGTCCACCATGAAGGCACTGAGCAACATGGGCGGTTCGGTATCCGGTGCAGGATCGAAAAGGATGTTCTGGGTGCCGGGCGTACCACCCTCGGCCGCCTGTGATGCTGCCCAATTGTCCATGGTGGAGCATGGGTGGAAGGGGTTCACTTGTTCAAGGCTCCATCCGCCGCCGGCCCTATCTGGATCCGCGTACCATTGGTCCGTGTACGCCACCCTGTCCACGAGCATGTCCTGGGGATCCAGAAGGGATACCATGGTGCCTGCATTGGTAAACGCGGTGCTGGATAGTGAAAAACCTGCACTGTTGGGAATATCAGCGAAGAAGGGAAGCTGCCCGTTGTTCACGAACACCACAAAGGACCCGGGAGCGAGTGCGAAGGCAGGGAGTATGGCCTGTGAGGAGGTGGTGCTGATCTTCCACCCCTCCAGTTGGAAATACTTGTCGGTGGTGGCGTTGAACAATTCGATGTACTCGCTTTCCGGCAGCCCCTGCGGCGGATTTGGATCCACCATCAGTTCATTGATCACAACCTCACGGTATTCAGGTGTAGCGGGTATGTAGTAGAAGAATGTCGCCGTATTCTCGGCACCGATCGTGTTGCCAATGCAATCGGTCAAGCCACTTACCGTGATGGTATAAGGCACTTCCAATTCGGGTTCGGCCGCCAGCTGCAGCAGTACTCTGCGCGGATCGCCAGGCACAGACCCGGCGCTGGAGATGCCGAGCGCTGGCTCAATGATGAATTCCGCACCGGCGATGCTAGCCTCGTCCAACGGTTCATTGAACAGCAGCTCCACCTGCATGGTGCCTATGAGCTGGGCCGATTGCAGTTGGGGCGGATCATTATCGGAAGTATTGCTGAAAATGGAATTCTGCGTCCCCGGGGTCCCCCCGAGCGATGCGGTGGCTGCGGCCCAATTGCTCGAGGTGGAACAGGGATGGTACGGATGGATCTGTTCCAGACTCCAGCCACCCTCCTCCTTTTCAGGGTCACCATACCAGCCGAGGTCGTAGGTGAGCTGGTCGATCACTTCGCCATTCGCTGACAATGTGAGGGTGGTACCGCCGTTCACCAACGCGGTGGAGGAAAGGCTGATCCCGAGCTTGTTCTCCACAGTAGTGAATTGCCCCATAGTGTTGTTGTTCACCAGAAGTACGTATTCGCCAGGAGCCAGCGCGTATGCGGGAAGGGTACTCTGGGAGGAATTCGTTGTGATGGACCAGCCCGAGAGATCGAAGAATTTATCAGTGGTGGTATTGAACAGTTCGATGTATTCAGCCTCGGGAAGACCTTGTGACGGGGTGGGGTCCACCATCAATTCATTGAAGACCACCTCACGGTACTCCGGCGTGGCAGCAATGAAATAGACGAACGTTCCAGTTCCATTGCTGATCGCATTACCCGCAAGATCCTGTACACCATCAACGGTGACCGTATAGGTGGTGCCACTGGTGAAGGTCGAAGCGAACACCAATCGCACAATGCCCGCCTCCTGTAATGTGGCCGAAAGGGGTTGCCCCAAGCCATTGTCAGCCGAATAATTAGCGGCATCCTGGGCTGTTCCTGGGGACAACGGTTCGTCGAAATGAAGATCCACGGTGTTCTCATCGATCACCGATACTGACAACAGGCCCGGCGGTTGTTCATCCACTGGAATATCGCCAACTATGAAGTCGTCGAAGAAATGGTTGTTCACCACGCTGCCGGCAGCACTCTGTACGATCCGGATCCCGAAGTGTGTGCTTGTTGTGATGGAAGCGTCCACCGCTGTTCCAGCGATAACGAACATGCCCGTATCGCCATCATCATAAGCAAGTGTCCAGTTATGATCCGCGTCCCGTGTCACACGGACCCGAAAAGGATTGCTGGTGCTGCTGTTCACGATGCCCGCAGGGGATGTCACCAGGGCGGTGTTCGCTCCCCCCTGACTCCTGTATAGCACAATGTGGTCCTGTGTCTCCCCGACCCGAACGAAATAGCCATCCGGCTGAGGGTTCAGATCGGCCTGCTGGCTGATGAGGTACACGTCTACGT
>JAEZCB010000254.1 GCA_023412755.1 Bacteroidota bacterium | reverse complement strand
TACAGCGGCGTTTTCCTGCCAGGCTACAAGCCTTGGAAGAGCGCGTACAATCCGCCACCAACTGGCCTGAAATACATCGACCACATGGTCGGCAACGTGGGCTGGGGTGAGATGAACACATGGGTGGACTTCTATGCCAACGTGATGGGCTTCGCGAACCTGCTCAGTTTCGATGACAAGGACATCAGCACGGAGTACAGCGCGCTGATGAGCAAGGTGATGAGCAACGGCAACGGACGGATCAAATTCCCGATCAACGAGCCGGCCGAAGGGAAGAAGAAAAGCCAGGTGGAAGAGTACCTGGACTTCTATAACGGCCCCGGGGTGCAGCACATCGCTGTCGCGACCGACGACATTGTGAAGACGGTTCGCGAACTGATGAGCCGCGGCGTAGAGTTCCTGAAAGTCCCAAGCTCCTATTACGAGGGTTTGCTCGAACGGGTCGGCAAGATCGATGAGGATCTGGCCCCGCTTTCTGAGCTTGGAATTCTCGTCGATCGCGATGATGAAGGCTACCTCCTTCAACTCTTCAGCAAGCCCGTAGAAGATCGTCCCACGATGTTCTTCGAGATCATCCAGCGCAAGGGTGCGAAGAGCTTTGGCAAAGGCAACTTCAAGGCCTTGTTCGAGGCGATCGAACGCGAACAGGAAGCGAGGGGGACGTTGTAAAGGCGGTAACGCCTTATCAGCACGTTGTTTGGAATAGGCATTCCGAAAGAAGCGCTCTGCTAATTTCGGATGATCGCGACTTCTACATACCTTGTATATTTGAACCCAGACTTCAAAAATACAAGGTATGAAATTCGTAGCCCGAGTGGCGGATGCGCAGCTGGAGAGTTTGCTGAAAACGTTCCCTGCCGTGTTGGTGGTGGGTCCCAGGCAATGCGGAAAGAGCACTTTGGTGAAGCATGCTTTGCCTGGCTGGGATATGCTGGATCTGGAGAGGCCATCCGATCTTGCGATACTTGTCGCAGATCTTGAAGGTTTTCTCCAAGCCAATCCCAAGCGTGTGGTCTTCGATGAGGCTCAGCGCTCACCGGAGCTTTTCTCAGCGTTGCGGCACGGGATCGATAGTGGAAAGGGGAAAGGGCGTTATGTGCTTCTTGGATCCGCGAGCCCCACCTTGATGCGGCAAGTCTCTGAATCCCTTGCGGGGCGGATCGGCCTGATGGAACTCACACCACTCCAGTCGCGTGAACTGCATGATCTGCCGCAGTTGAAGGACCGGTGGTTCTGGGGTGGATATCCATCGGTGCTTTCGTTACGCGATGCCCGATCACGATCGACATGGCTCGATGCCTATATCACCACCTTTCTCGAACGGGACCTGCCGGCGCTGGGCTTGAACTTTCCTGCGCACCGGTTACGAACCTTATGGACCATGCTCACCCATGTGCACGGGCAATTACTGAATATTTCAGATCTCTCACGCTCGCTCACTGTCTCATCGCATACGGTGAACGGTGATCTTGATGTATTGGAAGGTGCATTCATGATCCGACGTCTTCAGCCGTTCCATGCCAATGTGCAGAAGCGATTGACGAAGAGCCCCAAGCTGTATATCAGGGATACCGGCATCCTGCATTTCCTGGCAGGGTTGCGCAATGCCCGCGAATTGACCACCTGGCCCAAGCGTGGACATTCCTTTGAAGGATTGGTGGTCGAGGAGATCATCGCACAGGCAAGTACTTCCAATGTGCGGCCTGAGGTGTTCTTCTGGCGCACACAGGCGGGTGCCGAGGTGGACCTGTTGATCCGCAATGGCCGCCAGTTGCTTCCGATAGAGATCAAGCTTGGCAGCAACATCGACCAGTACGGTTATGTTGGACTTAGGCAATGCATGAGCGACCTTGGGCTCAAACGAGGCTGGGTGGTGAATACTGCCCTGGAACGGCGAACGATCAGCCCCGGGATCGAACAAGTACCCTGGGATATGATCGTAACTGGAGAAGTCAACCTATTTTAACCATAAGACAGACTATTACCTATTCAATGAAGAACAGCTCACTTACCGATCCACGATTCACCGTTAGCCAACAAGGTCCATTCAGCCTGATGGATCATTATTCAGATCTGCTGGAGGAAACGGTGAAGAAAGAGCTGAAGGCCCAACTCGAAGGGGACAAGAAAGAGATCGCGAAGCTTCAGAATGTGTTCTATGCCTCAGGCCGTTACTCCATGCTGTTGCTGTTCCAGGCGATGGATGCGGCAGGCAAGGACAGCTGCATCAAACATGTCATGAGCGGTGTGAATCCGCAAGGCGTTCACGTTACTAGTTTCAAGGCACCGAGCACATTGGAGCGCGGCCATGACTTCCTATGGCGCCATGCGTTGGCAATGCCACCGAAAGGACACATCGGCATCCATAATCGATCGCATTACGAGGAGGTATTGGTGACGCGCGTTCACCTCAAGTTCATCCTTGGCCAGAACCTGCCTGGCATCAACAGCGAAAGCGACATCACAGATGAATTTTGGGAAGGACGGTATCGTGCCATTCGCGAGTTCGAGAAACACCTGGCCGACAACGAGACGGTGATCATGAAGTTCTTCCTATTCATGAACAAGGATGAACAGAAGAAACGCTTCCTGGAGCGCATCGATGATCCGGGGAAGAACTGGAAATTCAGCGCTAACGACGTGAAGGAGCGGCAGCACTGGGATAAGTACATGCACGCTTACGAAAAGGCGATCGGCGCCACCGCGGCACCACATGCGCCATGGTACATCATACCAGCCGATGAACAGTGGGAGAGCCGTGCGATGGTGGGCAGGTTGCTGCGGTTGAAGCTGGAGGAGATGGACCAGAAGTATCCATCATTGGAACCTGGGGAGCGCACGGAACTGGAAAGCGCAAAGAAGGAGTTGCTCGCGGAATAAGAAGTCTAATGCAACGCGCAAAGGCGCCAACTCGCGCGGCGCCTTCGCTTCGGTCATAAGTGATCATTGGGCCAGCACAAGCCGTCCTGCGCGGGTGGAAACTCTCTGGATGGTCCACCAGGTGCCTTGGAGCAACACCAGCCCAGTAACAAAGAGGTCACTCCCGCACCACTTTCATCACTGAAGAACCACCATCCACATATGCGACTCGCAGAATATGAGGACCCGAGGCCATGGATGAAATATCCAGGGATGCGGTATAGGTGCCTCTCGCATCCAGGTGCAGCAGTTCCCTGCCCGTCATATCCATCAATTCGATCCGACGTATGGTCCGGTCGCTTTCCACATGGACCATTCGTGATCCCGGATTCGGGAAAACGCGGATAAGCGCTTCTGGCGCGTGCGTAACCGCGGCGACATTCAGGCACTGACCGGGCATGTTCTCATCCAGCCATTGCAGGCGGATGCTGATCCACTGCTTCATCTTCGCATGCTCTTCTGAAAGATCAGCGGCCAGGGCGCCAACCTCCGGGGTGCCGGACAAGTAACCGAAGACCGGGTATTGAGCGAAATGCCGTTGTTGCGCATCGTCCACCATGGTGGCCACCGAGTCCATGAAGTTGAAGATGTGGGTGGTATCGAGTACGGTCTCCCTCAACTCCAGGTAACGGCACTTCAATTCATTGGCGAAGACAGGGTCCTGCAACAGGCGCACCATCCAGCCGGGGCTGTTCACATCCGGATCGCAATCGTTGATCCGGTGGGACCAGCCACTTCCATCCATGGTCTGGAAGATCTGGCAATCCTGGACACTCATCCAGGCCCAATCAAAATCCCACACCGGTCCTGCTTTCAAGCGCCCGCCATTACTCTCCTTGTTCTTGTGGAAGAATCGGCTCTTCTTGAATCCATCCACATTGCGCGAAAGTTCATTCACCAGAAAATAGTCGATGAATGAGCGCGTATCCATCCATGCACGATACCCGGATAGGGGGTCGGTCCATTCCTCGCCATACAGCACTTCTTCCAACTGCGCTACGAATCCCTGCAGATAAAGCTTCTGCTCATCGGTGATCGTATCTGGTTTGGGATAGTAGTAGACGAAGTGTACGTTCTTATCCGGGTGATCGATGGGGGAGAATGGACTCAACCAGCTGTTCGTTGGATCGTGATAATCGATCTTGAAAATGTATCCGCCGGTAAGGTCGTCGCCACTGTTCTCGTGTGCATGAAGCTCGGCGATGGATACTCTACCCGCATCGCGCTTGATCTTTTCAAGGAATGTGTAGATGCCATTGTACTGACCATTTAGGATCACTTCGCAATGCCGTGTATTCGGGGCCCAATGCCCCATTTGCCGGAAGAGATGGAACGCTAGTGGATTGCGCAGCAGGCTCTTGTCATTGTAATTCGCCAGCAGGATCCAATCGTTCTCCTGCGGAAGTCCGAAAAGCGGAACATTCAAATTCTGGCCAGATCCATCGCGCGTTTCAAGGTTATACGGCCTTTGGGGGAAGGAATTGGAATAATTGCCTCTGCGTTCGATCCCGATCCAGCCATCATAGATATTCGGTGTATCCGTAGGTGAATTACCGTTCAGTGGGTCGTGTATGATGGACATGTGGGCCGGGATCTTCGGCTCATTCACGATGGGTTGGCCAAAGGTGTTGAGCAAAACCAGCGGCAGATCTGTGCTTGCGATGGTGATCGGACCCGGTACATCGGCAGCGAATGTGAGGGACCAGTCGATCAGAGCCCCTTCATCCGCGAAAGGATACAGATCCTGGATCCGCAGCTTCCAAACGCCATTGCCATTGCTCCCGTCATTCATATCACCCAGTAATTCCATGGGTTTGCGCAGGCCAGTGAATGGCGCAGGCACGAATTGAACATGCGGGGCACCTTCGTCACTAAGGCAGAGGTCCTGAATATCATCGCCACTATCGCCGGCGCGCTGGAAAACGATCACATGCTTGTCGCCGGGAGAGATCAATGTTATCCGCAGATCGCTCACCCAGCTATGCGTGGCGTTCAAACAGATACTGTGCAGCCCGTAGGAAGGCGACATTGATGCAAGGCCGGGATCGTTGACCGGAATGATGAATTCAACATGATCCCCATTATCCGGAATGGGACCACCCACGCCGGTGAATGTCTGTCCTAGAAGCGTGCCATGGATTCCGCAGGCCATAAAGAAAAGCACGGGTAGGGCCTTCCATGGATATGCAACGATCATGATGCTAAGTAACTCGTTTTCTCCGGTACTGCCTAACACTGGCGGAAAATGTGTATCACATGCTGTAGGTCGCGGAAGGATCCGGCGCGCTGGTCCGTGATGCACGGCGTTCGGAACTGATGGTCCACAGGTAGGTGGCCGCCAGCCCTAAAAGGATCACTTCGGCCAGAAGTGCGCCGATGGGTAACAGTTCCAAGCCACCTGTGATCAGCAAACCGCTTGTCGCCAGTGCTATGTACCACCAGGCGGGATGCTTTTTCACCAATAACAAATACAGAAGTGAGGGGAGCCAGAGCACGAACTGATAGCTGAAGCGTAATGCAGGCGCCAGCATCATGGATATCGTGGTGAGCAGGAAGCCGAGCAGCAGAAGGTCCGCAGGAGTCAAGTATCTCAACCGCTTCCATCCAAAGAGGAATATGCTTCCGGTGATCAGGAGCACTATCGCTGGTGGTAGCTGGGTAGGCAGCGGCGATCCCAGATGCATGAGCAGAATGGTGATCGAGGAGTTCTCCGCTTCCATGGTATGATGGTCGGCGAGGTTGGATGCACCTTCGATCAGAGGCGGATATTCGAAGGGACGCGGTGTTTCCGGAACATCGGCGGCATAGACCGGGGCTTCCACATAGATCCTCATGGCCTCGGCATATTCACTCCAACTGTGCCAGCCGGCCGGCAAAATGCTGAAGATCGCCGCCACGGGTATGATCATCGAAAGGCCACCGGCGATCATGCGCCGATCAAAAGCGAATAGGAGAGGGAGCAGGAGTAGCGCGAATGTGGGTTTGATCAGGCACAGGGCCGCACCGGCCGCACCGGTGAGGATATGTTTCCCACGGATCACGGAAAAGTACATCAATGCGACCAGCAGCGTGTGGATCACATAGACCTGCCCCCGCTCCACGTGCAGGCGCCAGGCGGTGGTAACTGCGAATACGGCAACCGCACCAATGGTGAATGTCAAGGCCCGGGGATCATTCCTGCCCAGTGACCCGTACAGGATAAGTGCGCTCCACAATAACAACCCGTACTGGATGAAGGTCCACAAGATCCGGGTGAACGGGTAGGGCAGGGGTGCGAAGGGCGCCATGATCAAGGCCTGGAAAGGAGAACCGGTGAAACGCGTAAGGTCATATCCGGGTGGTACCATGGGGTCCGCAAGTTCCTCCGGCATGCCCGGCCTCCAGGTATCGAAGTACATGGATGTGCCATTGAGAAGACCACGTGTTCCAACGATCTTGTCCCGAAGGTCCACCCCGCCATATTTGATGGTAAGATGAAGATCGGATGCCAGGCACAGCAACAGGATCAGGGCAAGCATGATCGGGATCCCGAAGGTGCTACCTATCCTTTTGTGTGCGAAGGTGCTCATTTGTTCATCGAAAAAAGCGGCCACTACAAGCGGACAGTAAAGT
>JAEZCB010000240.1 GCA_023412755.1 Bacteroidota bacterium | reverse complement strand
GGTAGCGGAACGGATTGGTGCCGCTCACTTCCATGGCATCGATCTGTTCGGTCACCTTCATGCTGCCGAGCTCTGCACCCATGCTACTGCCGATCTTGCCTGCGCAGATCAGGGCGGTGATAACCGGAGCGATCTCGCGCACCACCGAAATGGCGACCATGGCCGGCAGCATGCTTTCGGCCCCGAAGCGTGCGAGCGTGGGCCGGCTCTGCACGGTAAGCACCAGCCCCATGATGAAGGCGGTGATCGCCACCAATGGAAGCGACCGATAGCCGTTGATGGTACACTGGCGGAAGAACTCTCCCCACTCGAACCGCGCATGGAATGCCTGGCGGAAGAACCTTCCCGTGAAGTAGGCGATCTCGCCCACTTCGATCAGTAAAGCTTTAAAGGCAGGAGCGCGCACCGCCATGGGGGAAAGGTATTGGAGAGTTTTAAATGAATATCCGCACCATACAAGAATATGTTCTCGAGTCGATCACTTATTGCTGCGAAGATGATTTTTCAATTTGATCCGGCGTACACGACCTTCGTTCCATCAATATGACTTCCGGCACACGCACATTGGCCGAATGGTTGGTGATCACCCTGGGGTTCATCGTGTTGTTGTACCTGGGCAGCACCATCTTCATTCCGCTCTTCTACAGCTTGCTTGTGGCGCTGGTCTTGTACCCATTGGTAGCCCGGCTGGAAAGGCGCGGCGCTCCCCTTTGGCTGGCGATCACCGTTGGTCTTTCCCTTGTCGCAGTGCTCGCTGGTGCACTTCTGTTGCTCCTGGTGTATCAGTTCAACAGTTTCATCGCGCGACTGCCGGAACTTACACGCGCTTCGGCCAGTGATCCGATCGGTTTCCTCGGCTGGCTTCTGGCGTGGATCGAGTCTTACGCCGCCGAACATCATGATGCGTGGTGGAGCCCCATCTTGGCCGCACTTCCCGACCGGCTCACGCCACTGTTGATCCCCATTCTCAAAAGCCTGTTCGGCATGGCGTTCAACCTGTTCATCATACCGGTATTCACCGCACTTCTTCTTTACCATCGCGGCCGCTGGGTACGGGTGATCACCGAAGTGGCAGGGCCTGCGTTACGCGAGCGCCTTCCGGTATTACTGCAACGCGCGGTGGCCAACTACGCCAGATTCATCATCGGCATGGTGCAGGTCTATCTGGTGGTGGGCATCCTCAACAGCGCAGGATTCCTGTTGCTCGGCGTGCCCAACGCCATCCTCTTCGGCATGCTCACCGCCGTAATGACCATGATCCCTTACGTCGGCATCCTCTTCAGTTCCTTGCTGCCGATCACGCTTGCCTACACCAGCACGGGCAGCATCTGGATGCCCATCGGCGTCATCGTCGTGCTCGGTGTGGTGCAGTATCTCGAGGCCAACCTCATCTTCCCGAAGATCGTCGGCGGCAAGCTCGGCTTGAACACGCTCGTCTCATTGCTCGTGATCTTCGCCGGTGGCTTGCTCTGGGGCGTTGCCGGCATGATCCTCTTCCTGCCGCTGGTCTCCATCCTAAAGCTCATCAGCGAGGAGATCCCCTCGTGGAGGCCGCTGCGCCTGTTCCTGGGCGATGAAGGGTGATCCGGGTGCGATGGTTTTGGGCGAATTCCTGTCAGGGCGCGTCCTGCGCTTCTACTCCTCGCTGCGCTGCGGGGTATCCACTTCGGCCGCTTACGCTGTTCCATGTCCGGAATGGTATTCCAGTATTCCAACCGATATTCGCGTGATACGGCTTCCATATCGACCACAATGTTCAAACCTTGTATTTCCAAGTTCCTCTTACTGATAACTTCTCTTTCCGGGCCGGTCGCATTCTCCCAGAACGGCCCTGTGATCGCCACCGGCGCGATGCGTAACACCATGTTCAATGGCCAGCTTTCCGGGTTGATCGCGCTGGACAGTGTCGCTTCACCGGGCATGTACGGTGTGGGGCCACTGGAGTACCTGCAGGGCGAGTTGTTGCTGATCGATGGCACTTGCTATGTATCCACCACCACCAGCGACAGCACCATGCAGGTGGTTGCACGCACCGATGTGAAGGCTCCCTTCTTCGTGAACCAACGTGTGGAGGAATGGTACGAAGTGGAAATTCCCGCCCAAGTCACCGATCTGGCTTCGCTGGATGAATTCCTCACCAAGACCTATGGCGATCGCCTCGTGCCATTCGCTTTCAAACTGGCAGGCACCATCCATGCGTTACAGGTGCACGTGCTCGCATTACCGCCAGGCACCGAAGTGAGATCACCTGCCGATGCCCACGCGCACAACAAGCACTTCCGCACCATTGATCGGGAAGTCGAGGCGATCGGCTTCTTCTCCACGCAACACAAAACGGTCTTCACACATCACGACAGTCATATCCACGTACACGCCATCACCGCTGAAAAGGACTGGATGGGACATGTGGAGATGATAAGCTTCGATCCGGAGCGGTTAAGGCTTTGGGTGGCGGTGAGGTAGCTGAAACAAAATGAAGTTGAGTTTACGTAAAGGTCTGTTTAGATTTGCACGTATGAACACCAAGCTCACGCTCTCGCTCAATAAGGATGTGATCGAGCTGGCCAAGCAGGAAGCGGCAGCCCGCGGGATCAGTCTGTCGAAGATGATCGAACAATTGCTATCTGGTCTGACCTCCAAGAAAACTGACAAGAAAGGCCGGAGAAAACAAAAGATCTCTGCCAAGGTGCGCAGTTTGCGTGGTATCGTTTCACTTCCGCCCGACCTTGATCTTAAAAAAGAGTATGGTGATCATCTCATTAAGAAGTACTCTTGATGCGGAAGGTATTCATCGATACCAATATCGTTCTGGATCATCTGGGAGATCGCATGCCATTCGCAGCCGATGCTGAAGTGATATTCAATGAGGCGGATGCAGGTAAGCTCGAACTATGGATCTCCGCACTAAGCATTACCACTATCTACTACATCCTGCGACGGGTCAATGGCCGAACTTCAGCATTGAACGCGATCCGCCGGTTCCGGACTTTGGTAAGGATCGCATCCGTTGATGCTGCATGCATCGATCGGGCACTGGCTTTGAATTTCAGTGACCTGGAGGATGCCGTGCAGTACGAATCTGCGCTGGATGCGAATATCGAGGTCATTATCACACGGGATCCGGGAGGTTACAAACGTTCAAGCATCCCTGTCATGTCTCCTGAAGCTTTTTTGAGGACCGCGCCCTGAATTCCCACTGATCTGCATGGCTTTGGATGAGCATGATGAACATGGATCGGCACTTTCACCTATTGCATGACCAGTCCACCAATACCAGAACGCCCGGCGTGCACCGGGCGCCTTGATCTCATGGGTCACCCCTTCACAACATCGTTTTTGGGCACACATAGTCCGTCCTCGGAACACTCGTCTTCTTGATCGCATCGAAGCCGCCTTCCACATCCACGAAATTCTCCCAGCCGCGCTGTTTCAGGATCGATGATGCGATCATGCTCCGGTAGCCACCGGCGCAGTGTACGATGAAGGGCTTGTCCTTCGGGAACTCCGCCAGATGCTCGCTGATCTGGTTCAACGGCACATTGATCGCACCTTCCACGTGCTCGCTGTCGTACTCGCTCTTCTTTCGCACATCGAAGATCAACGGCTTTGCAGCATACCTCTTCGCGAACTGGCCTGCGTTGATGCGTTGCACGGTGTCAACCTCATGGCCCATTGCCCACCACGCATCGAAGCCGCCTTTCAGGTAGCCGATGCTGTTGTCGTAGCCCACGCGGCTCAAGCGGATGATGCTCTCCTCCTCCTTTCCCGGCTCGGTGACCAACAGGATCGATTGTTTGATGTCCGGGATCATCTCCCCCACCCACATGGCGAAGTTGCTGTCCAGTCCGATGTTCACGCTGTTCGGGATAAAGCCTTTTGCGAATTCCTTTGCCGGACGCGTGTCCAACACGAGCGGCCGCTCTTCATTCGCCACGATCTCAAATTCCTCCGGAGATAGCGCACGCTTTCCGCGTTCCATGATCGAATCGAGGCTCTCGTAACCCTGGATGTTCATCAGCACGTTCTTCGGGAAATAACCCGGAGGCGCAGTAAGTCCGGTGAGCAATTCCTTCTTGAATTCCTCCTTCGTCATATCCGGGCGCAGGGCATAGTTCGTACGTTTCTGGTTGCCGAGCGTGTCGGTGGTCTCCTTGCTCATCATTTTGCCGCACGCACTGCCAGCACCGTGGTTCGGGTACACGATCAGGTCATCGCTCAACGGCATGATCTTGTTGCGGAGCGAATCGAAGAGATGTCCGGCGAGCTTGTCCTCGGTGAGGTCGGCGATCACGTGTTGCGCAAGATCCGGGCGGCCTACATCGCCGATGAAGAGCGTATCGCCGGTGATGATGCCGTGCTCCTTACCCTTCTCGTCGATCACCATGTACGTGGTGCTTTCCATGGTGTGGCCGGGCGTATGGATCGCCTTCACCTTTGCGCCACCCACCTGGAAGATCTCGCCATCGGTGGCGACGTGCGCCTCGAAGCCGGGCTTGGCAGTGGGACCGTATACGATGGTGGCGCCGGTCTTGGCCGCCAGATCCAGATGCCCGCTCACGAAGTCGGCATGGAAATGTGTTTCGAAGACGTACTTGATCTCCGCATTATCCTTCTTCGCGCGATCGATGTAGGGTTGCACTTCGCGCAGCGGATCGAAAATGGCGGCCTCTCCGTTGCTTTCGAGATAGTAGGCCGCGTGTGCGATGCAGCCGGTGTATATCTGTTGGATCTTCATGGGAAGAAGTGTTTCTGAATTGCAGTGCAAAGTTCGCACGAACGCATCGCAGAAACTGTGACGATCATCACCTGGAACGGTCGCAGGTGATGGTGTCTTGGTGATGATCATCACACACCGGGCTTTTGGATCGCCGGATCTTTGTGGAAAGAAAACAAAGTCATGAAACCGAACATGGGTACCGCCGACCGGATCATCCGGTTCATCATTGCTGCGATCGTTGCAGTGCTTTTCTTCACCGGTGCGATCAGTGGCACGTTGGGCATTGTGCTCATGGTATTGGCCGGTGTCTTTGTGTTGACCAGCTTGATCGGCTTCTGCCCGTTGTACGCGCCATTCGGGATCCGCACTTGCAAGGCATGAACAAGTGGATGTTGATCGGAATTGGTGCCGTGTTGGGCGCTGTGGCAGGCTGGCTGTATTGGTACTACATCGGTTGTGATGAAGGTTGCACGATCACCAGTAGCGCACTGAACAGCACGTTGTACGGCACGGTGATGGGTGGTCTGGTGATGAACCTGTTCAGCAAGGATGTACGGGAACCATCTGGTAACGCGCGGGACCAGCGTGAGGGATAGGAGCGGCAGCCCGGACCCGGCGCTTTTGGCCGGGGAGGACTACAGCGGATAGCCCGACGGCACTGGTGATGCTGCTTTTGGGCAGCACCAGTGGCGGCACGCCCAA